>NZ_JAHGAH010000228.1:0-1101 GCF_030248475.1 Vibrio sp. D173a | reverse complement strand
AGGCGCAATGAGTATCATGCTGTTGTTTAACCACTTAGAGTTGGGTTACAAGCATGAATCAAACGGCCAGTCGAGTAAGCTTTCTCGTAGCTGGGATCGTCTTTATCTCGCTGCTGAGCGTTTCTCCGGTCCAGTTGAATACGGTGCGCATGCTTGGTGGGTCGTCACCACAGAAAATGACGACATGGAAGACTACTATGCACCCTATGAGTTGTGGGCGAAGTTCTATACTGGCGCTGGTGTGTTTAATACCCGAGGCTTCTACAACTTTGCAGATGACAAAGGTGGCGTAGAATTGGGGTACACCTTGTACTTTAATGACATCTTAGGTTTGTATGTTCAGGGCTACCATGGCTATGGTGAAACCTTGATTGATTATGACCATTCACAAACCCGTATTGGACTGGGAATCAAATTGGTTAACCTCTAGTACCGATTTGCTTGTTCTCTTTGTGTGAGCGTACTTTTAGTTTGGCGTTTAAAATATTAATCAATTGGATGCGTATATATGGCGAAGCTGTACATCATTTGTTACAAAGCTGGTTTTAATATTTCCTTTTGAGGTCAAATTAAGGCATAAAAGACCATTGTTTTATATCCTATTGCTATATCAAAGTAATTGAACGATATTTTGTATACCTCAGTTCAGAGTGTCGAGGCATAGGATGGAGCAACAAGGAAAGACATGCATTGAATTCGACTACACAAGCTTCCTAGGAGAAACGGGAAGTAAGAAGTGGACCTTTTTGGAGGCCTTTGTCACCATCGCTCCCATTTTTGGTCTGATGTGGAAACAGAACATCGCGGAATTAAGCCAACCAGAGGATCGCCTTTGGGATGCTGCCTTAAAATCGATGTCTTCACGTCAGAGCGATGAATCCAATCTAGTGATGTTGGTGAAACTAGCAAAACATGAAGGAATCCATGAGTTACGTGTAGTGATGCCTTATTCGTTAGACTCTCAGCAGATAGAGTACATTGAATCTCGAAGTAAACTAAAAGTAGAAACTGCAGAGCAAGATGTACTTAATTTGAAGCTCTAACGCCAAGGAACATATCCTCAAACACAAAGCGACCTATAACGGGTCGCTTTTTTTGGTG
>NZ_JAHGAH010000227.1:0-8651 GCF_030248475.1 Vibrio sp. D173a | reverse complement strand
CCCGAAGGCGGTTTTTTGTATCCGGGTACTAATTCTCTACCCAGCTATCAATCATATCGATCCTCGTTTCGAACAAGCTATCAAAATGGTCGTTGTAGCTCATCCACTTCTGAAGGTTGATATGTGGTTTAAATTTAATTTCCTTAGAATGATCAGCATACTCAAGGTCTGTTTTGAGCTTATTAAGCTGTTTAGCAGCCTCAACTTCGTCTTCTTTGTACTTGAGTTTGATCCAGTTACTTGGAATTCTAGTCACACCACTATCGACCATGTGCATTCCATCACCTTTCTCTAAATCTAGTCCTGCTCCAAACGGAGCATTGACTTGTATACCAAAGTTGATGCCTTTCCTTGAACTGCTTGGTGCAATCATCGGCCTTAAGCCATTTACTTTGTGACCAAATAGATTGATATAAGAAAGCTCTTCCACACTGGCAAACAAAGTGGTTTCTTCCTCCCTTGCACCACTCCATGTCGACAGTGCTATATGTTCTAAACTTTCTGAATTCATCTTAACCAGATCTTCTTGAAGATCAGATAGTGACTTAGGCATTTTTTCGATTTCAGATCTTTCAAAGATAAAAGAGTCACCCACCTTTTTCACTGTTCCGAGTCGTGCGACTGCTTTAAAATCTGTCACTGGACATAGGTTTGAGCCAGGCCATAAGTTTGGATCATAAGAAAATTGAACGTGAATTGGGATTAGGTTTTTGTCAAAACCTTGCTCCTCTAAATTATCAGGATCACACGGTTTTGAGCGAATCAGAAGAGTTGCCGTCGTTTCTTTATTCCAGTCAAACGCAGTAACTTTACCACTCATGCGCTTATCAGCTTTTAGGAGAGGGTCATCCCCATCTTTCTTGGCAGAGGCGTATTTTAAGCCACTTTGCCCTAAGTAAAGGCTCACTTTTGCCCCATCAAAAACCTGTGGATATCGTACTTTCTTACCCTCAGGTGGCGTTAAAAATGTCTTCTCATAGAAGAGACCATCGCCAAAAATAGCGCCGCTAAAGTTGATAAAGTCTTTTGTTAACTCATATTGACGAGATGGTGACAACGTTACGTTAAATTGGTCGATGGTTCTCTCTTTGCTATCTGCCGAACCAAACGAGCGCAGCACATTGACACGCTTTTCTGTCTTACTTTGACCTGGCACTTTTAGCTCAAAAAAGTAGCTCAGGAATTTGAAACCACCCGAGACGGTCGAGCTAGCAGTTGTATCAAAGAGACTCTTCAATGCAGCATCATCGTAGTTAGCAACTGGTCGAATACCAAATACACGTGTAGTACCAAAGAAATAACTTGGCTGAATAATGACGCCAAGTTTCTTCGCATTATTGTCATCGCCAAAAATCACTTCTCTCTCTTGTTCAGAAAAGTTCACAGGTGTTAACTCTGATACATATTCTATGTGAGTAGAGGCAACACTATCACTCCACTTCCAGTTTCCTTCATTTGAACTATGTGAGATGACATCAAGACAAATCGGCAACTGACCAATAACGTTGCTGTTATCTTCGCTCCCACCCCCATCTTTTACCAGCGCTACGACCTTAACATTGTCATAGGGTGTCAGCATTGCACCGTTATCTCGATAATATTGCTCAAACGGCACCCAATCATCATACTTTGGAACTGAATCATTACTTTTATAAGGTCGACGAACAAAGACTTCGACTCTCTCGAAGATACTGTCATCTAATCCTGTTGGTGGTTTATCCCCTAGTAATGCTTCGAAATGGCTGTCGTCTTGACTTGCTCTGTAATGAATTGGGAAGTAATGGTTATATCGCTGAGCTTTCTCAGCCACCAAGTCGGTCAAATCATCGGATGAATAATGTCGGTAAACATTAACACCTTGAGCGTATATTTTGGCAACCGAAGCGCTACCAATTTGGTTGTATGATTGACTGTAGCCATTTTTCTCCATCCAAACTTCATCTAAGTGTTCAGCACCCAGCAGTGAGATATCAACACTCCAATCATCATTGAGGATGAACTCATCAATATAGCCCAGCACATCGAGGTCACTGAACTGATTGATTTTAGGACCACTCAGCACATCAGCGTCACTTAATATTCCGCCACCGCTAAAAGCAGGATTCGCATTGACAGCGTGAAAGCTCTTAATCAAGCGAATCAAACCATTCAACGCAATCATTCGCTTCATATAGGATTTTAAGTACACTCGTGTCGCATTGGGGATATCTGGCTGTGCTAAAAATTGGTTAAACGCCATAAGATCTTGATGACGGATGGAATCAACCTGCTTAACGCATTTTTGATATTCAGTGTTTGGCTTTAAGAGGTCCATAATGGCAGTAGCAAGCTTTACACCTTCCACCCCAGCGGCAATAACTTTTGCTGGCGGGAAGGCCATGGCCGCCCCACCAATTAATGCATTCAAACCGGATTGGATAAACTCCAGCATCGCCTGATCTTCGTTCATGTCCTTGGCAATTTTTATCTTTGCCGCCTTTTCAACATTCATAAGGCCTGCGCGACACGGCGGATATTCCACAGAACGGCTAAACGCGAGATAGATTTCAACCCGACGGTTTTTTACTCGCTCTTCAATCGTACGGTTGGTATTACCAGGTAACGAAACTGCATACCCTTTTGCAACAATTTTGAACAAAGGGGACCAAACGCTTCGAGCGTCCGGAGACATCGCATCAAGGATTGCCTCTTTGACAGAAACAGCACGCTTTTCCGATAGAGCCAAGTTGTAGGCTTCTGACCCCATATTACAGGTATGGCCTGTTATGACAATTTCGAAAGGGTTACTGATTAACGCCTGTAACTGCTCAGCGATTCTTTTGTGCACACTACCTTTTTCAGTGACTTGGTAAGAATCGAACTCAAAAAATGTCATGTTCAACCGAAGTAACACGTCTTCTACACGCTGGTCTAGTGAAACACTGCCTTCTTCTACAAACAAATCTGGCATTTCATTTCTTAGTTGATTGACAGCATTTTGATACTTCTCTTCCGTTCCCTGAAAAGCTTGTGCTTTATCTGCCTGTACAGAAGCGGTTGTTGCCATGTATTCCTGTATTTTAGATAGTAAATCTCCGTGTGCTGAGCCTTGAGCTGCTTGACTTCCGCTCCAATTGGCATAGCTATTTACCGCATCGTAACCCAGCTCCGCAATAGTTAGGGGTTTATCTAACATGTCTAACGCTTTCGTTCCGATCCGCCCTGCGCCAGTAAGGTATGGCAAAATGGAAGCGCTCCATAACGGAGAGACTCTATCCATCTGCGCATGAAACTTCTGACTAAACCACACTATTTGTGCATTAATGCGGCCATTCATAAAGTGAGCAGATTGGGTCACTTCGTTCGGATAGTGATCATTTAGGTCCGCCACAGCTTTGATGAAAGCTGTAGACGCTTGTGTAGCACCCAAAGTTTTACTCACGGTAAATGCTAGCTGAGCAAGTTCAGTATCTCCAGTGTTAATACTTGATACTGAAGAAGCTGCAAATTTACTTAACGTCCCCCAACTGATGCCATCTTTTAACACACCGGAAGTTAACTCCAAACTGCCTTTTACCGTTTGAAACGTTGCCCACGTTGAGTTTGGTAAACTGGTTTTGATCTCCTTTCGTTCAATCAGCTTTGCTGGGCTGTCGTAAGGGAATGCTTCTAAATCGGCATTCAAATGAGGGAAGAATTGTGGGGCGTGGTTAATTAAAGCTTCTTCAACGGAGATAGGATCGCCATTAACAACGGATGTACGCCCCGCGGTTGTGTGAATATCCAGAGCAAGGGCATTTTCTTTTAGACTGTAACTTTTTGGTATACCTTTAGCATCAAGAATAGTTGCGAACTGTTTTGTATCGTCTTCATCGATTTTCTTCGAAAAATCTATATTGATTCGAAGTGAAGTATTTTGGCTACTCAGCGATAAAACACTTTCCGAGTTTAGCCAAAACGTTGCTACATACATAGGCTCGTCTTGGCTAACCTGACCATCTGTAGAGTACTTGTACAAGATCTCTTTAACCGTTGATGTGGGTAAAACACCATGACCCTCTGTCTCAGATCCTTGGATATTAATGCCTTTTGGTAAATCGGCTAATGCCACCTCAGCGCCAATATAATCCTTTGAAGAAAAAACAACCTGGATAGTATAAAATTGCGGAACTTCAACTACATGTATCTGTTTAGAGTAGCTCTTGTTGTACCACTTTGCGTAGTTGTTAAAGAAATCACTGCTTTTGTCAACTTGCGCCGAGGGCGGAGCCAGGCAATCTTGCTCGACACTTACACGCTTGACGCTTAGATCGGTCACACAGGCAGGTTGCCCTTTATCATCTTTTATCTCCTTAAGATCTTTGTAAGACAACAAGTTGTAGAGTTTAGTTAACCAAGGTTCCTGGTTTTTACTCGCTTGGGCTGCATTCGCCATCTGGCTTAATGGCACCAAGTAACTTGGGAAAAACAACACATCTTGCACGGCGCCCTTGTTAATCGCAGCTTCCACACTACCCTTTGCCACAGGAGCCCTTAGTAACTCAGCGCCTATCTGATCAGAATTGAATTCTCGAGTCGCTAAAATATTAAGTTTGCCCAACTCATCACTAACCGCGATGGGATTTTTACTGCTGGTAGATATCTGCTTGTTAGTAACAGTGTGGTCTGCAACAAACTCCTGTTTGACTTCCAAGCTAGGAATGACCAATGTTTCATGGGCTAATGGGAAAAAGCGCCCAACGGGTTTGCCATCCCTGTCATGCAATCTTCCCATTAGATAAAGGCCCGGAATATCGTAACGTTTTACCATTTCTTCACCCCCATATATTCCCTTACTTGATCCATATCTTTAAACAGCGCTTTCATATCGTAAAACTGAGCACAGCTCTTGAAACCAGCCCGACTGCGAGCACAGTGTCGACGTAACTTTTCTGTAACGTCTGGTAAGAGTTCTTCAAATTGCTCTTTGGTAGGGATAGGAGGCATAAAAGGACGCAAATCCATACTTTCAAAGTCTGCATACATATATAAAGGGATAAAGAAGCTTAAGCGATGAAGTCGGTCATAGTCGAACTCACCATCCCCCGTTTTTAACGCATAGTAATAGCCCAAGCCATCAAACATTCCCGCTTCTCCGGGCTGTTTCAGACGAACAATTTTATTGCCATTTGCTCTCGCATACCACTTACCTCGCTGAAAAACATACCTTTCTGGCACCTGTTCAATTTTTTTCTGAGGGTCTTCAAGTGAGTATAAGTTGTAGGGTTTGCGTTGATTACAGGCTAGATACTTCTGCAGCGCTCCTTTGGTAAAACGGGTCAAACATTCAGGAGCTAAATACTCTTTTTTACCAAGTAAAGACATATCTGAAAAACGGAACACTAATTGCTGATCAGGGCCTTGGTTATCGGCATCATCTATTTTTCTTACTTTATAGATAAATCGGTCATTCACCTGATCAATAAAGAAAGCATAACCATCACGCAGCGGATTGAAGGTTTCTTTATCAACGTGGATCGCAGATTGAAATACGTCACTTCGATTGTGGCTTTCGAGTTCAAGGCGCTGTGGGTTACGACTATCAGAGTCAATAAAATAGAACTCTTTACTATCTTGAGTAAAGGTCGCCGACGTGCAAAACTCCGCCTTAACGATGGTTTCTCTTTTCTTTAAATCATAAACAGCGCAATTAGCCCATGCTCCATAACCATAATAGCGAAACGCTAGATATCTCCCATTAGGAGAACGCTGGATATCATTCCCCCCTGCTGGTAATTCACCAAATTCGTCGCGATGAAGTAACAACCGGACATCCGTTCCATCTAGGTTCATAGTATAGATGGTAGAATCTGGTCCATAGTTAAACATCACTTGAGGTTGAGTGTGCTTTGAGTTCCACTCTTCCTTGGGAACACCTTCAAGGGTTTCTATTTCGATTTGCCATCCCCGAATTTTTGAAATCGTGTCCCTTTGATTGCTATACGATGTAGATTGTACTATTCCGCGAAGGTTTGAGATGTAATTTTTATCCATTGGAGGCTTACTTTGCCAATGTATCACACCAACCCCAGCCAATAAGGCAGCAACAATGGTGCTGCCTATTATGATTTTTTTCATATTTCGCTCATTCTCTTCATGATTTGATAAACCGAGGTCTAAAGCACACTCCCCGTGTTATCACTTTAATTGGCGTTGATAAGCTCTAGCATCATGTCTAATGTCTTCTTTTGACGCTCTCTTTCTTCATTAACTTCATCAGGCACTCGCTGTTCTTCGTGCTTAGAAGCCATCGGTAATTCTGGTGGTTCTGCGGTGATCTCTTGGTACGTCAGCCCTTCAAACATCATCACCGCGCTGTCTTGCCCCCCAAGGTGCGAAAGCACAAGTGTAAACTTTCCTTTGGGAGGCATACCTGTCACTAAGGCACTGATATAACCATCCTTACTGATTAACTCAAAGGGCGCGGTCACTCGCCAGTCACTTTCAGAATCCTCCATAATGGCAACCAAGCCGTCATACGAAGCCAACGAGTAAGGGTCTAGCTGTTCTGCCAATGGGCCATCTGCCAAGCCAACTTCCAAACGGACAAGAAAACCACTGTTTTTTCCATCCACATAAGCAATAACCGTATTACTCTGGTCGTAACTACGAACGATGGCTTGTTGGTCACTCAGCCATGGCATGTCGTCTTCGGTCACCTTGTGGATGGCTGCGCTGTCTACATCGGAGGTGAATTCTTTTGCACTGAATGACTGTGCGTCACTGTAACTGCTTAATTCATCTAATGGCGTGCTGGATTTATCTAGCAAACCAGCATCCGATTCTAATGCTTCAATTTGAGCAAAGCGCTTTTGCTTTGGTGAGAAAATGATCTTGAGTCCATTTTCTCCCTGTTGGACTTCACCCGATATTTTGTAAGGTGCCCAGAAATGCGCCATGGCAAAACCACTTGCGCTTCTTTGTATTACCTGAGGTGTGTCTTTTTTCTTTTCTTCTTGCTCTAGGGTACGGTAATACTCGACGTCAACATCTTGGTAGTAACCTTTCTCGTTTATGGCCATCTCTCGCCAAAGCTTCCCTTTCCAAAACACATAAAGGAAACCACCACGCAAATCAGAAGCTTTTGCTTTGTCGTTGCTGCCATCTAAGTAAGCCAAAGGTCTCACAGGCACCAACACGTTATCCCACTCATCCATCTGCGTTTCTTTATCAACGGGTTGCAGGTCTTCGGCGAGTTTAAGCAAGATTGGCTGAGGCTGGTCAGAACAAGGGATTTTGATATAAAGCGTTTTGCCTTCAGCATCCAGATCTTTAAACGTGGCAAGGCTACGGTGTTTGTTCTCGGTATCAGCCTTGCCTACAGCAACTTTGTCTTTTTGAGCGTCGGTTTTTCCCAACATCAAAAAGGCTGCGTTACTAGACCACTGCCCAGCAAACTCGACAACAATTTTATGTTCTGGACTTGGCTCATAAGGCACATGCGCGTAGCTGCGAACCAAAGTAACATCGTCCGTTACCTGCTTATAACCCGCTTTATAGACTTTGCTTTCACCAGTCGATGAGACAGATTCAAGCTGTGCTTTTAGCCTTGGGAAACTTTGTAATTGGGTATCTGTTAACGGCGTTCTACGAGAGAAGGAAGACAACGCCACCCAGTTACCACTTCCTAACTCATTTCGAATAGCCGTTAGCAAGCCGGCGCTAGACTTTTTAGCAGAGATTGAGATCTTCTGAGCAAGCTCTTTAGGCAGGTTTCTGAGAATGTCTTCTGAATTTCGCATACGCGAAAGCTGCCCTATACACTCATCAGGTGTAAGGACGTAGGATAGCTCGTTGGAGGAAAGCTTCGAGCTAGGTATAAATTTGCAAACTAAATGCATTTGAATTCTCCACAACCAACATCGTAAAGTATGGTTGCGGTGACGTTTAAGCTGATAAGGCTTACTGGTACGATTTGGTGCGTTAATGCTACTAATTTAATTCATAACATTCAATCACATAGAAAACCTGCAGAAAAACCAAAAACGCCCCAAACCAACAAATTAACAGTCCATAAAGTCACTTTAACTAGCAATTTGGACACATTACCTACTGTACTTATTCAAAAAGAAGGCTTTAAGAAAAACAGTTTTTTTTACTTTTGGGCAGAAGTTAACAAATTCAGTTTAAGCGCTGATTGCCACAGGCTGAGATTTTGAAGGGATATGCACTCCTCAGTAGCAATAAATAGCTTATCGCTACTGAGGAAGTATGAATAAAAAAGGTGAGTGCGTGTCACACTCACAAAAACGCGTAATCGCTTTGATGTGATGCTAGGCTGGTGCCACTTCATTACAATTACACAACTGATAGGTAGTAACCTACCTTATGCAGAACTCTATACTTGGGGTATAGCATCGCGTGTAACTATATAATATTGCGAAATATTCTCAACGTGGCACATTCACCACCACATACCTTTATTGACCCGCACAATCACTTTAATAACAACTAAAAGCAAAATTGCTTTAGGCATTCTAGATGTTTGACCTTGTAGAAAGACCGTCGAGTCATCTGGCTCAATTATGAGAAAATGCGAATCATTTGACTTAGATCACTTAAATACGAGCAAAAAGAAAGCGAGCTTAATGCTCGCTTCCTTTTAGGCTGCTTTCAGGGCTGTCTCTTGATCA
>NZ_JAHGAH010000226.1:0-6025 GCF_030248475.1 Vibrio sp. D173a | reverse complement strand
ATGTTTGAATTGACTGTGCTGAATCTTTCGATTCAATGGTCACTTCGTATCATTGAAACCTAATTTGAAGCCGAAGCTTCTAATTGGATTATCATCAACGAGTGCCCACACAGATTGATAGGTCTATATTTTTAAAGAGCTTTTCTAACTAACTTGCCGCCTCAGCGCCTCGTCGTTAGGGGTGAGTATCTTACGCTTTCCGTTTTGAGAGTCAAGCATTTTTTCAAATTCTTTTTTCTCTCTTCCCGACTCGCTGTGTGACTTTCGTCTCACTCCGTGTCGGTGGATGCGCAGTATAGGGAATCCAGAAATGAGCGCAACCCTTTTTTTGAAAAAAACTTACCAAGCGGTCACTAATCCATCAAATGCGTTATATCTGCATATTTCTTCGTCACATTTGAGACATATCACAGCAATTGGTTGGAAAAACACCAACCATATACGTAAGATCCATGTGTCTATTTTGTTAATAGGCAGACAATCTCTTTATCATCTATATGTAGTAATCAAAATGACGTCTAAAAAAAATCTGACTTTGTGTGCTGGGTTGGCGGTCATTGGGGGAATCATCTTCTCTCAGTTACCTGTGCCACCTGCCTTGAGCTTTGTTATCGGTGTTATCGCTACTGCTTTTCTTTTTTCACTTTCTAGCAAAACACCTGTTCTTCAATCTTCGGATTCCGATCCTTCAACTAAAACGCTGTATGTCGGCAACCTTCCTTATAAGGCTAATGAGAGTCACGTTCGTGATTTGTTTGCTGAGTACGGACAGGTTTACGCGGTACGCTTAATGAAAGATAAGCGTACAGGTAAAAGAAGAGGGTTTGGTTTCGTAGTGATGGCAGCGGCAGATGCAAAACCTGCTATCGCTAAACTTAATGAGAAGGAATATATGGAGCGTACGCTTAAAGTGCGTATTGCAAACGACCCTAAACACCCGGAAGGCGGTAAACCTGAACAGGATTAAAGCCTAAGTTCGCCAAACAGGTATTCAGTGCATCTTCTTGCCAAGGAGGTGCACTGGCATAAATCTTCTTACTCCCCTCTTCTCTACTCTCTTGCTTCATGTCATTAAGCAATAATGCTTTCACACGACGCGCAATGGCTTCACCCGAATCAACTAACGTTACTTCACCACCCAATGCTTGATGTATTTCTTCTTTGATTAGAGGGAAGTGAGTACAGCCCAGTACTGCGACATCTACTTTATTACGCAGTGGGAGAAGAATGCTTTCCAGCTCTGAAAGAGAAATACTTTCACCACGCAGCTTTTCTTCTGCCATATCCACTAAGCGAGTCGAGCCTAATAACTCGACAGATTTACCTTGGGCAAAGTCGCGAATCAGTTCACGGGTATATTGACGAGTCACTGTCGCTGGCGTAGCAATTAACCCAACGCCTTGAGAGGCAAGTAGTGATGCCGGCTTTATCGCAGGAACGACACCAACAACTGGGATAGATAGATTAGCACGCAGTGAAGGCAGCACTATGGTACTTGCGGTATTGCAGGCGATGACCACGATGTCAGCTTGATGCTCTTCGACCAACGCTGCCACCAGCTTATTAACGCGAGTAATCAGCACATCTTGATCGAGTTCGCCATACGGGTAGGCTTCGTTATCGAACAGATACAAGTAATCCATATGTGGCAGAAGTCGGTGGATTTCTTGGAAGACCGATAACCCTCCGACACCGGAATCAAACACTAGGACTTTTTTCTTACTTGATGCTCGCACGAGTCTTACCTGCAAATTAGAGACTCGGCGATCATACTGGTTAGATTTGTTTTGGCAATGCTTTGGCTTGGTATCTTTGATGACTGAATCGCTCCCCTATTTCCACTTCAAGCATAGTCAATTCTATATGTCCTTGAAATGAAGGGGTTGATGTCACCAATGTATGGAATTCGCCATTTTCTCCGCAGGGATCAATATGACTGGGGAATGACTCTATTAGTGCTTTGTCATACCAACGTCCACACCACTCCGACTGCAACACTTCTCCATCGGTCGTTACCAACATGGTTTGAATGCCACGATCGACAATTTCAAATGCCAATACCCTTCTCTCTTCTCCTAGCAAAGGGAAGACACACTCCCAACCAGCAGGCTCAATATAGCTACGTCGATAATCGGCGATACCATTACAAAACATATCGCCAAACGCGACCGCTTCTACATTCAGTCCACTGTTTTGTAATGCATTAACGATAATCGATTGATAAATGTCGTTACTCGGGAAGACTTCTGGCAGCTCAATAGTAATGAGTGGAAGACCAAGTAAGTCTGCCTGCATTTGCACAACCTCTAATGGCGTCGCTTGGAAAGGCACTTCTTTATCAACGCAGGTGGTGTACAAGCCAACCACCTGATAAAGCGGATTCTCGTTTAGTCGCTCCAACGTTAGCGTAGAGTCTTTGCCACTCGACCAGCTGACCAAGACACGTTTTGCTTTTGTCATTAACTTTCCTCGTTACCTATTTCCACTCGGACCTGACTCACAATAAGAAAGACCGCCGATGTGGCGGTCTTTCTTATTAGATTTGATTAGAAGCGGTAGTCTGCCGAAACAAAGTACTGGCGCCCTGGTGTCGCGTAGCCCACGTACATCTCGTAATCTTTATCAAAAGCGTTGCTTAGCTTCGCGTTGATATCCCAGTTTTGGTTTACTGCGTAAGAAGCCGTAAAGTTCCATAGGCTGTAGCTCGGCAACCTTGTGCTGCCATTAAAGCGTTCACCTTGGTAAAGATATTGCGAGCCCAACGTCCATTGGTCAAACGTCGCGTAAGCGTTCCACTTAGCACCACGCTTAGAGCGGTAAGCGAGTTGCGTATCTTCTGCGCCAGATTTATCGACAGGGTCTTTATAATCTAGGTAGAACTCATGAGATACGATATCTGTATCGAGTTTCACTTCTAGTTCGACACCCTTGATCTCGGCTTCACCAACATTTTGCATGCCAGCTCCTTCCCAAATCAACATGTTCTCAATTTCGTTGTAGTAACCCGTTACCGTCCAATCAACAATCGATACAGCACCAGATAGCGACAGCTCGGTATTTTCTGACTCTTCCGGTTTTAGGTTTGGCATTTCGTAACCCGGGTAGTACAGGTCAACAAAGCTAGGCGCTCGGAAAGCAGTACCATGGCTCAGGGTTAACTCATAACCTTCGTAAAAGCTCCAACCCGCAGCAGTTTGCCACGTGGTGTTGTTACCAAACTGGTTGTTGTCGTCATTACGTACACTTGCTTCTAACGTCCATACGTCATAAGCGTATTGAGCAATGGCGCTAACACCAAAGTTGGTTCTTGGGTTCTTTTCTGGATCGTAGTCTTTAGCAGGTCCCCAGTCACTTGGGGCAATATAGCCTTTGGCTAGATTCTCCGTACGGTAGTCCAAACCACCACCAACGCTCAACTCTTCGTTTACGCTGTACGAGTTCAACCAAATCGCATTGAACTGCTCAATAGCAACGTGATCGCCGGTTGATTTGCTTTGACCTGATTTATGGTCGTAGTTGTCTTGTTGGCCGTAAGCCAGTTTCAATTCAGATGAGTAAACGTCTTTGTTGTATTCCAACGACAGATCGGCTCCGACATACTCTACTTCACCGGTTTTCTTCTCGTGCTTATCAACCGTGCCCCATGTAGGATTACCATAGCTACTGTTGTCGTAATCGTACTCATTGTTGTAAGCACTCACCCCAACATAACCAGATAAGTTGTCAGAAAAGTTTTGTTGGTAACCTAACTTCAGGTTTAGCGTTTCGAAACCATGTTCATCACCATCGTTCACACCCGGCAACGGTTTCACATTGAAACCATCGGTTTTCTCGTAGCCTAGAACACCTTTAAAGTGTTTTCCGTCACCTATCGGCCTAGAGACAACAAACGTCCCTTTCTTATGATTGTCCGAACCATAACCTGCGGTCACATGACTGGCATCACTATCAATGTTCGCACGAGTAATAATGTTGATTACACCAGAAATCGCTTCTGAGCCATAAATAGAAGCACGCGCACCACGAATGTAGTCAATACGTTCAATAGAATTGATTGGAAACTGATTAAAATCGACGCCGCCCATAATCGCACGGGGCATACGCACCCCATCAACTAAAACGAGTACTTGAGACGAGCTACCACCTCGAACGTAGATAGATGCGGATTGACCACGCCCACCGTACTGGGCAACTTCAACACTCGGTAGTGTACGGAACACATCAAACAGACTGTTTGCTTGCAGGCGCTCAATATCTTCTTTAGTGACCGTAACGGTTTGTGCGAGAACCGCACCATCAATTTGCTGGAATCGGTTTGCGGTAACCACAACCGTTTCGTCTGCAGAGGCTTCTTGGGCCTGTAAATAAAAGGTAGGTGAAAGCAGCGATGCACACGTGATCGCAAGAAGTGTTTTTCTCATTGTATTGTCCTAAATCGCGTAATTCCTACCGAGCCCTACTCATATTGAGCAGTCCAGTGCTGTGGCTCAGTTGCTGGCAGGTATTCGGACTTAAGAGCGAGATTACATCACCTACTTGCTCGACTTCCCACATAAACTAATGCAGTGTCTTGTTGAGCGTTCGTTCTCTTTTACCGCTGCGCGTCAGTTCTGGATTTCCACCAGATTCCCATTTCAGCCATCTAGATTGCTAGATAGCACCAGCTTGGGGCAAATACTATTAAGCTATTGATTATTTGTCCAGCCAATATTACCCCTGACAATTGTAACGATTTGGTTCATTGGTGTATCAACTGACACAGAACACACTATCTTTAAATCAATTAGGGTACAAAACTGGACATCCTATTGAGATTGAATAAAATCTGCGCTCTTAAATTGAATGCACCATAAAAGGTAAGATCATGGCTACTCTTGATGTAAACCCACAACGCTACCAAGAACAACTGGCTGAAAAAGTCGAACGTCTGAACGATATGTTCGCGCCATACAACGTGCCAGAACTGGAAGTGTTTGAATCACCAGAGCAGCACTACCGCATGCGTGCTGAGTTCCGCGTTTGGCATGAGGGTGAAGACCTTTACTACATCATGTTCAATCAAGAAACTCGTGAGAAATACCGCGTTGACCAATTCCCAGCAGCAAGCCGTCTGATCAACGACCTGATGCCACTATTGGTTGAAGCGATGAAAGACAACGAATCTCTACGTCGCAAACTTTTCCAAGTGGACTTCCTATCAACGCTCAGCGGCGAGATTCTGGTTTCACTGCTTTACCATCGCCAACTTGATGAAGAGTGGATTGAAAACGCAAAAGCACTCAAACAGCGTTTAAATGATGAAGGCTTCAACCTAAACATCATTGGTCGTGCTCGTAAGATGAAGATTGTCTTAGACCGCGACTACGTGATCGAGAAGCTAGACGTAAATGGCCAGAGCTACATCTACCAACAAGTTGAAAACAGCTTTACTCAGCCAAACGGCAAAGTCGCAGAGAAGATGTTGGAATGGGCGGTTGACTGTACTCAAGAAAGTACGGGTGACCTACTAGAGCTTTACTGTGGTAACGGTAACTTCTCTCTGGCGTTAGCTCAAAACTTTGATCGCGTACTTGCAACAGAACTAGCGAAGCCATCTGTGGTTTCTGCGCAATACAACATTGCAGCGAACGAGATTGACAACGTACAAATCCTACGTCTATCAGCAGAAGAATTTACTCAAGCAATCGAAGGTAAGCGTGAATTCCGTCGTCTACAAGATGCAGGCGTGGATCTGAAGAGCTACAACTGCAATACGATTTTTGTCGATCCACCACGCTCTGGTATGGATGTTGACACTTGTAAGATGGTGCAAGGTTACGAGCGCATCATGTACATCTCTTGTAACCCAGATACTCTGAAAGAGAACTTGGACATTCTATGTGAAACCCACAATGTGACGCGTTTTGCTCTGTTTGACCAGTTCCCTTACACACACCACATGGAAGCAGGTGTACTGTTGGAACGTAAAGCGTAATCCACCAGCCTCAGGCATAAAAAAAGCGAGCTCAATGGCTAATGCCGTTCA
>NZ_JAHGAH010000225.1:0-20936 GCF_030248475.1 Vibrio sp. D173a | reverse complement strand
TAACTGATCGGAGTTAGCTCTTTTGAGCGGCTTGTTTAAAATGCGTTCAGGGTTAAGCTTCTTGCTTTTGAAGCTCAGCTTGTTGCGCTTTTTCTTCCACTAGAGCATCGACGATCACTGCACATGCTGCGTCACCGGTGATGTTTAGTGCGGTACGAATCATATCGAAGATACGGTCAAGAGCGAACAGTAGTGGTAGGCCTTCGATTGGAATACCAGCAGCAAGCAGTACTGCTACTACTAGGAATGAAGGACCAGGAACACCTGCTTGACCTACAGCGCCTAGTGTAGAAGTAACGATGATCGCGATGTACGCGCCCATGCCTAGGTCGATGTTGAACAGCTGAGCAAAGAAAATTGCTACTAGACCGTAGTAAATCGCGTTACCAGACATGTTGATGGTTGCGCCAAGCGGTAGAACAAATGATGCAGTCGAGTTCTTAACGCCAAGCTCTTTTTCACACGTATCCATCGTTACTGGCAGTGTCGCCATTGAAGACGCGGTAGACAGGGCAACGGCTTGCGGTTTCTTCATTGCTGACACGAACTTCTTCGCCGATGTCTTAGTGAAGATGTGTACCATCGCTGGGTAAACCACGAAACCGAACACAAGGATTGCAGCTACGTACACAACGAACAGTTTGAATACCACCATTAGCGCACCAAAACCAAACGTACCCACCGCTTCAGCCATCAGACCAAATACGCCAATAGGAGCAATGATCATCACTTTGTTGATCATCCAAACCATCGCGTCAACGATGCAGTTAACACCATTGATGATTGGCTCGCGGCGCGCTTTTTCTTGTTTTGAAATCGCAATACCGAAGAACATACAGAACACTAGGATCTGAAGAATATTTGCTTCATTAAGTGATTGGAAAACGTTGGTTGGGATCATACCAGTGATGGTCGCCCAGAAAGTAGGTAGCTCACCTTTTGAAGCGTATTCAGCCGAGAACATACCTTCAACGCCAGAAACGTCGATGCCCATGCCTGGTTTGAATACTTCACCCATGAACAGCGCAAGTGCTACTGCTAGGGCAGACGTTAGACCGAAGTAACCTAGGGTTACCAAGCCTACTTTTCCTGCAGATTGGCTGTTGCCAAGGCCTGCTGCGCCCGAGATAAGGGCTACCGCAACCAATGGGATCACGAGCATTTTAATCAGGTTGATAAAGATCGCACCAAGTGGCGCGAATACTGTCGCACTTTGACCCATGAAGGCACCAACGGCAGTACCCACGATCATTGCAATGACGACTTGCACGCCAATGTTGTTTAGCAAACTCTTTTGTCTTAACACTTCCATAACCTCTGTGCTAATAATGTGTAAAATCCTAAAATTACCCACCAATATAAAGTTGTTATTTGGATAATTGTTTCGCCTTGCTTTTTACACTTATCATTCACAATTAGCAATACAATTTCTGTACATACTTACCGTCTAATTGGAAATTCATTGATTGCTGATAGTTTTTTAATCAATAGCAAACGATTGCTATCGATTGTGGTGATATTTTGGTTGTCTGGCGTTTGAAAAATAGATGGTAAGAGAGGGAGGTTTTTAGGCGGGAATGTTAAAAAAAAGATCGATCCCTGATGGTTAATAAGGAATCGATCTCATATTTATCAAATTAGTGATACGTTATTTTTGTGTTGCAGCTTTCATTGCAGAAACGAATTCACCTAGCTTATCGAGCATGATTTGTGGTTGCTCGACGTTCGCTTCGATAATTTTTACCACGGCAGAACCAGAAATCGCACCAGCGGCACCAGATTCTAGAGCTTGTTTTACTTGTGCAGGCTCTGAAATACCAAAACCAAGCAGCGCTGGTGGTGCATTGAATTGATTCAGTTTATCTAACATGTGGTCAACAGGCATGTTTGCCTTGGTCTCAGCGCCAGTAACACCTGCGCGAGAAAGTAGGTAAGTGTAGCCGCCACCTAACTCTGATACTTGCTTCAGCGTTTCATCACTTGCCGTTGGTGGGGCAATGAAGATTGGGTGAATTCCAAACTTCTCTGCTGCTGCAACAAATTCTGAGCTCTCGTTGGTTGGTACGTCTGCGATCAAAACAGAATCGATGCCCGCTTTTGCACAACGCTCGTAGAAGTTTTCGATACCACGTGAGTACACAAGGTTCGCGTACATCAGAAGACCAATAGGTAACTCTGGGTATTTCGCTCGGATCTTACCAATCTGCTCGAAACAGATATCAGGTGTAGCACCAGAATCTAGAGCACGAATGTTCGCACCTTGGATAGTCGGGCCATCCGCAAGAGGATCTGAGAATGGAATACCGAGTTCTAAAGCATCAGCGCCTGACTCAACTAATGTTTCCATGATCTTGTAAGACTGCTCTGCGTTTGGATCGCAAACCGTTACGAACGGTACAAACGCGCCTTGGTTTTTCTCGTTTAGGCGCTCAAACATCTTTGCATAACGGCTCATTAGATCGCTCCTTTTTCTTCTAGGATGGCATGTACAGTGAAGATATCTTTATCACCACGACCTGATAGGTTCACAACTAATAATTGTTCTTTTTCTGGATTCTCACGAGCCATACGCAGTGCATGTGCCACAGCGTGAGAGGACTCTAGAGCTGGGATGATGCCTTCGTGACGCGCAATTTCTTGGAACGCCTCTAGCGCTTCATCGTCCGTTACGTTGTCGTATTCAGCGCGGCCGATTGCGTTCAGATGTGCGTGCTGTGGACCAACTGAAGGGAAATCAAGACCAGCAGAAACAGAGTATGATTCTTCAACCTGACCGTTTGGATCTTGCATCAGTGGCGCTTTCATACCAAAGAAGATACCCGTTTTACCATGTTTAAGTGGCGCGCCGTGTTGGTCGGTATCGATACCTTTACCTGCTGGCTCAACACCAATTAGGCGAACACTTTCTTCTTCGATGAAGTCAGCAAACATGCCGATAGCGTTTGAACCACCGCCCACACACGCGATAACGGCGTCAGGAAGACGACCTTCACGTGCCAAAATCTGATTCTTCGTTTCTTCACCAATCATGCGTTGGAAATCGCGCACGATGGTTGGGAATGGGTGAGGACCTGCCGCTGTGCCTAATAGGTAGTGCGTGTCTTCATAAGTTGCAGACCAGTCGCGTAATGCTTCGTTACATGCGTCTTTAAGTGTTGCTGAACCAGAGTGGACAGGAATAACTTCTGCACCCATGAGTTTCATACGGAATACGTTCGGGCTTTGACGCTCAACGTCTTTTGCACCCATGTAAACACGACACTTAAGGCCAAGCAGCGCACATGCTAGTGCGGTTGCAACACCGTGTTGACCTGCGCCAGTTTCAGCGATGATTTCGTTTTTGCCCATGCGTTTCGCAAGTAGCGCTTGCCCCAACACTTGGTTAGTCTTGTGGGCACCACCGTGAAGCAAGTCTTCACGTTTTAGGTACAGTTTGGTTTTCGTACCTTTAGTTAGGTTACGAGTTAGAGTTAAAGCCGTTGGGCGGCCCGCATACTCTTGCAGAAGCGTCATGAATTCGCTGCGGAATTGAGGGTCTTCTTGCGCGTCGATAAAAGCTTGCTCTAGTTGCTCCAGTGCCGGAACTAGAATTTGCGGAACGTACTGACCGCCGTATTCGCCAAAGTAGGCATTCAGTTTTGCCATCGTTATATTCCTTCTCGTATTTTTCGCTACGAATAGCTTTAAATTTTTTAGCTGATATCCAGCTTTAGTAGTTGCGAATGGCGCTGAATGCCGTGAGCAACTTCTGTGAATCTTTTTTGCCTGGTGCACTTTCTACACCAGAGTTTAAATCTAATCCCAAGCAACCTAGTGTCGCTGCTTGTTGAGCATTTTCTGGCGATAGTCCGCCCGCTAGCATAATTTGACTTGGGTCGCCGATCAGTGACCAGTCGAACGCTTGGCCGGTACCGCCAGTTTGAGTGCCTACTTGCGCATCTAATAGATGGCGGTCAATGTTGTCTGCAAGCAGTTCTGGCTTCGCATCTGTCACACCGTAAGCTTTCCAGATTTCAACACATGCTGGCAACTCTGCTTTTAGCTGGTTAACGTAAGCTTGGTCTTCTTGGCCGTGCAACTGCACCGCTTTCAAACCCAAAGAGGTCACGACAGAAGCAACAAAATCGATATCGTGGTTTTGGAACACGCCTACGTAGTTCAGTGGGGCACCGCTCATGGTTAAGCGAGCGCCTTCAAGATCAACGGCGCGCTTCGACTTCTCAACGAAAATCAGGCCACCAAATACTGCGCCAGATTGATATGCTTTTGCTGCGTCATCTGGATGCGTTAAGCCACACACTTTGTTTTCGCCTAACGTCACTTTGCGTACTGCAAGCTCTAAGTTGTCTTCCGCCATCAGCGAACTACCAATCAAGAAGCCGTCTGCGTATTCCGCTAAATCACGAACTTGTTGATGCGTATAAATGCCAGATTCTGAGATTACTGTTGCGTTAGGAGCCAGTTCGCGAATTGTCGGAGCCAGTTCTTTAGTACGATTCAAATCGGTACTTAGGTCGCGAAGGTTACGGTTATTGATGCCGATAACGCGAGCGCCTAGCTTAACGGCACGATGAAGCTCTTCTTCGTTGCTGACTTCGGTCAAGATACCCATGTTCAGGCTGTGTGCTGCTTCTTCTAGCGCTTTGTACTCTTCGTCATTTAGGACAGACAACATTAGCAAGACAGCATCAGCACTGTAATGACGTGCCAGGTAAACTTGGTAGGTGTCTACCATGAAGTCTTTGCACAGAACCGGTTGTTTGACTTGACCACGCACTTGAGGAAGAAAGTCAAAGTTACCTTGGAAGTACTTCTCGTCTGTTAGGACTGAAATTGCATCTGCATGGTTGTTGTATACCGATGCAATGTAATCCAAGTCGAAATGATCACGAATCAAACCTTTAGAAGGAGATGCCTTCTTAAATTCGGTAATGAATGCCGTCTTTTCGCCACTCAGAGCATCGTAGAAGCTGCGGTCCGATGGCAGCAAATCAGACTGAAATGTGCTTAGCGGTTGAGACACGTTACGGTCTGCTACCCACTGATATTTGTCGCGGACAATTTTCGCCAGTACTTCTGCCATTTCTGCTTCTTTCTTTGAAACGTGTTCAGACAGGTTGTCAGCTTGCTGAGTGTTGAAGTCAGTCATCTTCTTCAATTCCTTAAGCGTGTGCGGCAAGTTGTTGTACCAATTGGTACGCCTTGCCTGAATTCATTGCCTCAATCGCTTGTTGCGTGTTGGCTTTTAAATCTTCGTGGCCGAATAGGCGCATTAGCAGAGCAACGTTTACTGCCACTGCGCCCAATTGTGCGTCTGTACCTTTACCCGTCAGAATATTGGTAATGATCGCTTTGTTTTCTTCAGGATCGCCACCTTTGATCGCTTCTAGTGGGTGTGCTTCTAGACCGAAGTCTGCAGGCGTTAGTTTGTATTCTGTGATCTTACCGTCTTTGATTTCGGCAACGGTTGTTTCACCGTGAATCGCCACTTCATCCAAGCCACTACCGTGTACTACTGCTGCGCGCTTCATACCCATTTGTAGCATGGTTTCTGCGATAGGACGAACCAGTTCTTCACTGTAAACGCCCATCAATTCGATATTTGGACGAGCAGGGTTAATCAGTGGGCCAAGGATGTTAAAGATGGTGCGTGTTTTCATGGTTTGACGCACTGGCATCGCATGGCGCACACCACCGTGGTATTGAGGTGCAAATAGGAAAGCAACACCGATGTCGTCTACCGCTTTGCGCGTATCTTCTGCGCTCATAGCTAGGTTGATACCAAATGAATCAAGAAGGTCAGAAGAACCAGATTTGCTCGAAACACTGCGGTTACCGTGTTTCGCGACTTTTAGACCACATGCTGCAGCAACAAACGCCGCAGTGGTTGAAATGTTGATGGTGTTGTGACCGTCGCCACCCGTACCTACGATATCTGCGAAATCGTAATCTGGGCGAGGGAATGGATTTGCGTTTGCTAGCAGTGCTTTCGCCGCGCCCGCAATTTCATCTGGCGTTTCACCTTTGATTTTTAGTGCAGTCAGTGCTGATGCCATCAAAATTGGGTCTAGTTCACCACGGATAATAATGTCGAATAGCTGTTGGCTCTCTTCCTGAGTAAGCGATTCTTGCTCGTACAGTTTGGTGATAATAGGGGTGATGATTGCTTCCATATTTCCTCTCCTAAATTTCTTATGTGCCAGTGCTTTTTAAGCAGTGAGTGGGTTCGCTGAAGTTTGTTCTTCAAGTGCCCATTCAATGGCATTGGCCAACAGTGTTGCTCCGTAGGTCGTCATAATAGATTCCGGGTGGAACTGGAACCCGCAAACTTTATCTTCTTCATGTACAACAGACATTACCAAGTCATCCACTTCTGCTGTGATGGTTAGGCTCTCAGGAACCTTGGTCGCAACTAGCGAGTGGTAGCGCGCAATTGCAAGTGGTGATGGTAGGTTTTGGTAAATCGCATGGTTTTGGTGCTCCATCATAGAGACCTTTCCGTGAATGATTTCGCCCGCGCCAGCAACGGTGCCGCCGTACGCTTCAACAATCGCTTGGTGACCAAGACAAATGCCGATCATCGGCACTTTGCCTTTCATGCGTTGGATCAGCTCTGGCATTGAGCCTGCTTCTGAAGGAACACCAGGGCCTGGCGATAGCAGAACCACTGGGTTTTCAAGCTCGTTTACCGCTTGTTCGATGGTTTCTGCTGGGATGTTGTTTCGGTAAATCTTGACTGAGTGACCTAGCGAGCGGAACTGATCCACAAGGTTGTAGGTGAACGAGTCAAAGTTGTCGATAAAAATGATATTAGCCATCTCTGAACCCTATTCCTTATTTTGACTTATGCGCTGCTTGGATAGCATAGATTACCGCTTGTGCTTTACCGCGCGTTTCGTCTGCTTCCGCTTGCGGATCAGAGTCGAACACCACGCCAGCACCGGCTTGAACTTGAGCAATGCCGTTTTCTACGTAAGCTGAGCGAATGACGATACATGTGTCGAGTGTGCCTTCACCAGTTAGGTAACCAACCGCACCGCCGTAGCTACCGCGACGTGCGCCTTCCACATCACGAATCAACTGCATCGCACGAATCTTTGGTGCGCCAGTGAGCGTGCCCATGTTCATACAAGCTTGGTATGCGTGCAGCGCATCTAGGTCTTCACGCAGTTGACCAACCACACGAGATACCAAGTGCATTACGTGGCTGTAGCGGTCGACTTTTAGTAGGTCTGCTACGTGGCGAGTGCCAGCTTGAGCGATACGAGCGACGTCGTTACGTGCCAAGTCAACCAACATCATGTGTTCTGCGTTTTCTTTCATGTCTGTGCGCAGTTCAAGTTCGATGCGGCTATCTAGGTCAAAATCGATCTCGCCGTTAGGGCGCTTACCGCGGCGGCGAGTGCCTGCGATTGGGTAGATTTCAATTTGGTTAGTGTCGGTTTCGTACTTAAGCGCGCTTTCTGGTGATGCGCCAAACAAAGTAAACAGCTCGTCTTGCATGTAGAACATGTAAGGGCTCGGGTTACTTTGTTTGAGTTCTTTGTAGGCTGCTAATGGAGAAGGACAAGGGAGTGTAAATCGGCGAGACGGCACGACTTGGAACACATCGCCTTTCACTACGAACTCTTTTAAGTCACGAACGATTTGGCAGAAGTCGGAATCAGACACGCTTGGTTCTACCGTTACGTCGGCGATTTGCTCTGCACTTGGCAGCAGTTTTGGCGCTGCGCATTGAGCGCTGATTTCTGCGATGCGAGTTTCTAGCGTTGTTTTCTCTGATTCATCGACAAACAAAGTTGCTTGCAGTTGGCAAGATTCGGTTTGATGATCAACAACCAAAAGCGTTTCCGCTACATAGAAAACGTAATCTGGACACTGATTTGTTGCTTCCGCATTACCAAGCGGCTCGAAGTTTGCCACTAAGTCGTAGGCAAACAGACCACCAAGGAAAATCGCGTGCTTGTCTTGCTGTGAAATATCAAAACTATGCTGAACTAAACGCAGCGCATCGAAAGAAGAGGCTTCACGTAGACGAGAATCTTCATCTAGCGTGTCGCAAGGCTGGGTGAATTCCAAAGTCAGCGTTTCGCCAACGAACTCACTCTTAACCTCACCACGAATGTTCTGGTTTAAATGAGAAAGCAGGTTCTTACCATTGTTGGTCAATGCCTGCATGCTAACTGTGTGACCGAAACAAACGATGCGCACCGCAGAATCGACAATTAGCAGGGATTTTAAATCTTGCTTTGAGTCGATCTCAGCAGATTCCAGCAATAGGCTGTCAGTTTTGTTCTCACATAATGTGTGGAACAAGCGAGTCGGGTCTTGAGTATAAGGGACGGAAGCCGTTAGCACTTCAAGCTGTCCAAGTTTCTTAATTTCAATGGCCTTGTTCACAAGACCTCCTTATAGCTGTTTACATCTTCCTGCCGTACATAGTCGCATAAAGCAAACGTTCACCCAATCAAGTTTTGGTCAGATCCGATGAATGTTTAAGCAGTTGAATGTGAGATGGACGACAAAACAAAAAGCCCGCTGAGGTAGCGGGCTTTGTGACATTTAATTCTCTAAACTAGAAGTACACGTTTGCCCACCAAGAACTTGTCCAAGTGCGCCACCAAGCAAGGTCTGCAGAATTCATCTTATTCAGACGAACCGCAACTTTCGCTTTTTGGTTTTGGTTAAATTCTTGTAACATGGTGAGCCTTAATTATGTACTTCGTATTTGTGTACTAGTTAACTAGTGCAGAGATAAAAAGTCAACCCCAAAACAGCATTAAAACGACAAAAAGATGAGAATTGATTTACACAGCCACACCACCGCTTCAGATGGTCGCTTTGCACCACATGATTTAGTGGATAGGGCACTGAGTTTTGATATCGAGGTTTTGGCGATCACAGATCATGATACGGTTGACGGCTTAGCTCCGGCCAAGCAATACGTTGAAGAGAATAATCTCCCGATCAAAATCATCAACGGTATCGAGATTTCGACCGTTTGGCAAAACAAAGACATTCATATTGTAGGTTTGAACATTGACCCTAACAGCCCTGCGCTGGCGGAGTTAATTCAACAGCAAAAATCGCATCGTGTTGAGCGCGCAGCATTGATCGCCGAGCGCTTGCAGAAAGCCACCCGTGAAGGTGTATTAGAAGAAGTTCAGCAAATTGCAGGAGATGCGCCAATTACTCGCGCGCATTTCGCAAAGTGGTTGGTGGACAATGGTTACGCTAAGAACATGCAGATGGTGTTTAAGAAATTCCTGACGCGCTCTAACCCTGGTTATGTACCGCCGAATTGGTGCTCCATGAAAGAGGCGGTAGACGCTATCCATGCCGCTGGTGGCCAAGCAGTGCTAGCGCATCCGGGGCGTTACCAGCTCACTGCCAAGTGGGTAAAACGCCTGTTAGCGGCATTTGTTGAAGCGGGTGGGGATGCCATGGAAGTTGCGCAACCTCAACAAGCGCAACAAGAAAGACGCAACTTGGCGGATTATGCTATACAATACAAACTATTAGCTTCTCAAGGCAGCGACTTTCACTATCCATCACCGTGGATGGAATTGGGAAGAAACCTCTGGTTACCCGCGGGCGTAGAACCAGTTTGGAAAGATTGGGGTATTGATCCTTCGTTGAATAATGCTCAACAAGACCAAGTCGAGAACCCATAAAAATATAGAGCCGAGAGGTTCGATAATGAGGAATTACAATGAGCCAGTTTTTTTACGTTCATCCAGAAAACCCACAGGCTCGCTTGATCAATCAAGCAGTAGCAATCATTCGTAACGGCGGTGTGGTGGTGTACCCAACCGATTCAGGTTACGCACTAGGCTGTCAATTGGAGAACAAACAGGCGTTGGAACGAATCTGTCAGATCCGTCGTCTGGATGATAAACACAACTTTACTTTGTTGTGTCGTGATTTGTCGGAGCTTTCTCTGTATGCACGAGTGGATAACTCTGCATTCCGACTACTGAAAAACAATACTCCGGGTCCTTACACCTTCATCTTCAAAGGTACGAAAGAAGTGCCGCGTCGTTTGATGAACGCAAAACGTAAGACCATCGGTATCCGTGTTCCTGATAACCGCATTGCGCTGGACCTACTAGAAGCGCTTGGCGAGCCAATGATGTCTACGTCGCTTATTCTACCGGGCAGTGATGTGACGGAGTCAGACCCAGAGGATATCCGTGACAAACTAGAGCATGCCGTAGACGTGATTCTTAACGGCGGTTACCTAGGCGAGCAGCCAACCACGGTTATTGACTTCAGTGAAGGTGAATCCGTCGTTGCGCGTATTGGCTCTGGTGATCCAGCGCCATTTGAGTAACTCGGTTTACTCTTGATGAAATAAGAAAGGGAGGCTAATACGCCTCCCTTTGTCTTTTGAATCAATGTGTAGGTTTTTATATTCGCGTGTTATGCGAAGTCAAAGATGTCGATATTGTAGTGCTCAATGTAGTTCATGTAGCCAGCACCGATCCCTTTCAGGGTCACTTCTACATTAAACTCATCGCTGGAGAATACCGCCCATCCAAAGTCGTTGTAAGACAGCGTTAGGTCATCTGCTGAGTCTAAGAAGGTATCGCGAATGCCGTCATCGTTCGTATCAAGGCCCATATCAAACACCAACTTATCGTGACAAATGTTGAAGTCGAGTATCTCTGCTTTCACTTCGATGTCGTTTGATGATACCGGTTGGTCCGGAACGCCAATAGCAAGACGGTTTGTCATAACGAACGTGTCAGAGCCGCAACCGCCTACGATAACAGAGTTACCATCGCCAACCACAACAGTATCGTTACCCCAACCTGCGTTAATGAAGTTATTGCCAGAGTAATCGAAAATTATGTCGTCGCCACAACCACCAAATAGAGAGTCATTACCTAAACCACCCGACAAATAGTCATTGCCAGAACCTCCGGCAAGTAGGTCGTTACCTCTACCACCGAGTAGAGTGTCGTCACCCCAGCCACCGAAGACGTAATCGTCACCACCAAAGCCAACAAACTTATCGTCGCCGCCAAAGCCGATAAATACATCGCTTGTATCGGAGCCTTTTGTACCTGTCATGTTGTCATCTTCGGAGGTGCCAAATATCCAATTTAGGTCAAGATTTGTATGAGACATTTATTATTCCTTTTTCATCTGTTTAAGGGAGCTAGCAAGCTGTAGGGTTATCTTTCTTATAACCCTGACAATTTTATCAGGTAGGCCAGCGTTTTAGAGGCTCGCTACGACCCATAATAGTGCGGTTCTATTTGGGGAGTGTCTGGTACTAAGTGGGAGAGGGTGATGAGTTAAGTGTGAGTTTTTGGGCGTTATTTTGCTGCGACAATATGGACGATTTCACTTACATTAAAGTAGAGAATCCCGTATAATGACCGACCGAAAAATCCCAACAGGTTGGGTAACTTGCACAATGAAGACCAATCTTGGTCTCGACGTCTGTGAAGACGACACATAGGTAGATAAATGAGCGAAAAGTTACAAAAAGTATTAGCACGTGCTGGACACGGTTCTCGTCGTGAGATCGAATCGTTAATTAAATCTGGTCGCGTTAGCGTGAACGGAATCGTAGCTAAACTTGGTGAAAGACTGGAAGATGAGAACAGCGTAGTTCGTATCGATGGTCACGTTGTGTCTGCTAAGGCGCAAGAAGAAGTGATCTGTCGTGTTTTGGCTTACTACAAGCCAGAAGGTGAACTATGTACTCGTCACGACCCTGAAGGTCGTCGCACTGTTTTCGATCGCCTGCCAAAGATCCGTGGTTCTCGTTGGATTTCAGTTGGTCGTCTTGATGCAAACACATCAGGTCTACTGCTGTTTACAACAGATGGTGAACTGGCGAACCGCCTAATGCACCCAAGCCGTCAGGTTGAACGTGAATATCTTGTTCGTGTTTTCGGCGTAGTCACTGAACAAAAAGTGAAAAACTTGGTTCGTGGTGTTGAGCTTGAAGATGGCATGGCACGTTTCGAAGATGTGGTATATGCGGGTGGTGAAGGTATGAACCACACGTTTTATGTTGCTATTAACGAAGGTCGTAACCGTGAAGTTCGTCGTCTGTGGGAATCTCAAGACACGACGGTTAGCCGCCTAAAACGTGTTCGTTACGGTGACATCTATCTGGATAAGAAACTGCCTCGTGGTGGTTGGATGGAACTTGATCTGAAAGAAGTAAACTACCTACGTGAATTGGTAGAACTTCGTCCAGAAAAAGAAACCATGCTGGATCTGAACAAAGACAACACGTCACGTAAGCGTGAACGTGCTCGTAGCCAAAAAATCCGTCGCGCAGTTAAGCGTCACGAAGAGCGCGTAAATACACCGAAAGGTCGCAGCAACAACCCTTCTCGTCGTAAGCCGAAGAAGACTGCGGGTGACCAAGGTGCACGTAACAAGCATCGTTAATCGATAGCAAAAAATCAGAAAGGCTTGCCCACTCGGCAAGCCTTTTTCTTATCCAGCATTTTGTTCTCTGGCGTTATCGTGTTCTTCTCTTTTTATTACACGTAACTTATCGACATAAAAAAACACCAGCGCGAGGCTGGTGTTTTTGATCATGATAGGGAAAGCGTTAGTCGCGTTTCCAAAGCATATGACAGAACTTATGTTCTGGGTCTCGACTGATTAGCATACGAGCAAAAACGTCATCAAGTACGTCATTTTCCTCGTTTACTAAGCCGATTCGAACTTCTGCATACACTTCTTTGTCGATATCGAAGCCAACGTGTTCAACCCAGTCATCACCAGTTTCAACAAGTTCTGCGGCGCCACGATCTTCAAATTGCGCAGTAAACAGAATGACATCAGCTGGCTCTAGGTTGTCTGGAGCCATCTCAAGGAAGATGTCGTACGCAGCGTCGATAACGTCGTCGTAAGAAATCAAATCAGACATACTTATGCTCGGCTCATGTATTTACGTTCAGTCGTGTTGATGATTACACGGTCACCAGTCGCGATGTACTCAGGAACTTGGATTACAAGACCTGAAGCAAAGCGTGCTGGTTTAGTACGTGCAGATGCAGAAGCACCTTTGATTGAAGGGTCAGTTTCTTCGATCACTAGCTCAACAGAAGAAGGAAGCTCAATACCAACAGCAGAACCGTTGATTAGGATAAGGTGAATACCTTGAGTGTCTTCGTTGATGAACAAAAGCTCATCTTCAACTTCGTTGTGCTTGAATGTGTATTGTGAGTAGTCTTCGTTATCCATGAAGATATGCTCATCGCCGTCAGCGTATGAGTACACAACTGCACGTTTGTTCATTTCTACTGTTTCAACAACGTCATCTGACTTGTAACGCTCGTCTACACGTGCGCCAGTGTTTAGATCTGTACAACGCATTTTGTAGATTTTAGCGCCGCCACGACCGCCAGGAGTCGTTACTTCGATGTCTTTAACTAGAAGAGTTTTACCATTAGACTCGATTGCGAAGCCTTTTTTGATTTCACTTGCCTTTGGCATTGTATTTTCCTATTTACACTTATTAAGTAAAACTTGGTGATTATAGCGCTAAGTTGCTTGTCTGGCACCAAAATTCCACACAGTAATTTGCACCTCAATAAAGGGGTTATTTGGCTTGATTCAAATGCAAGGCTAGTGGATCATATAGCCCATCGTCCGTTAAAAGCCTGAGATCGCGTTTTCTTCAATGTCTCTTCCTGTTATCGATCCAAAACATCCTTTCCAACCAGAATTTGAACCTCTGCTCAGAGAAGTATTGGCGTGCCTCAAAGGTGGGCTTGGTTCTAACTTACATAGTGTTTATGTTTATGGGAGTGTGGCACGTAAGTCAGCTGTAGCGGGTAAATCGAACCTTGATTTGGTGGTGGTAACAAAATCAGGCTTTGAACATAACCGTGCGACGTTATTAAACACCATTAAATGGCGAGCACAGCAAGGGCACCCGCAGGTAAAAGGGGTAGCGATTCGTACTGCGCTGGTTAATGAAGTCGCCAACCTCGATAGTATCTTCACTTGGGGCTTTATGCTTAAGCATTGCTGTGTCTGTGTTTATGGTGATGATCTGGCGGATTGCTTTGGTGACTACGTGCCAAGCTGGGAAATTGCCAAGCACTGGAACATGGATGTCGAAGACTGGCTATCGGTGTATCGCACTAAGATAGTACAAGCACAAAGCATTGAAGAGCTGGTCAGTGCACAAGTGACTATCGCTAAGAAACTGCTCCGAGCGTCGTACTCTTTAGTCATGTATCGAGACAAACGTTGGTTTGATGACCCGCTTGAATGTGGGGAGCAATTCTTACGATACCACCCAGAAAAGCAGCTTGAGATAGAACGCCTTGGTATTTTGCTTTCTGGACGTGCAATTCCAAAACGTTCTGTGGTTGGGTTACTCGACGGTTTTGGTGATTGGTTGGTGACTCAGTATCAAAAGACCGAATTTCGCATTGGCTAATGCCAGCTAGCGTTAACTCCCTTCAACCTGGAATTTGATTTAGAACAGCCCCATCTGCGGCGCAGATAACTGCTCGAAGTCTGTACCAATAAACGGCAAAATCGCATCGGCCACTGGCTTCAACTGTTTATCAATATAGTGCTGGTAGTCGACAGGACTATTGCGGTATTCGTGTGGCTCTGGCCCGTTTACGGTAATCAAGTACTCGATTCGACCACGGTTTTGGTACTGCAATGGTCTGCCTAATTTAGCGTTGATGTCATCGGCTAAGCGCGCAGCACGTACTTGTGGCGGGATATTCTTTTGGTATTCGTGGAGTTTACGGCGCAAGCGCTTTTGATATACCAGCTGATCATCAAACTCACCATTATTGGTTTTTTCGACCATCTCTCGCACGTAATCACTTGGATCTTCGCCGTGGAAGATCATTTGGTACAAAGTATTTTGGAATCGCTGTGCCAGTGGTGTCCAGTCGGTGCGTGCACTTTCTAATCCTTTGAAGATAATGCGTTCTTGTTCGCCTTCACCAATCAAACCTGCGTAGCGTTTCTTAGAGCCCGTTTCCGCACCACGGATGGTTGGCATCAGGAACTTGCGATAATGGGTTTCGTATTCGAGTTCAAGAATCGAGTTGAGGTTGTACTCACTGCGCAGATGGTCATTCCACCATTGGTTGATGTAGTCGACCAGTTCATTACCAATTTTATCGGCATCTGCTTGGCTGTATGCGCCATTTAAAGACACAAAGGTTGAATCGGTGTCGCCATAGATCACTTGATAACCTTTGTCCTCAATCAGAACTTTGGTTTGCTTCATGATTTCGTGGCCACGCATAGTGATGCTCGAAGCAAGGCGGGTATCAAAGAAACGACAGCCAGAAGAACCAAGCACACCATAAAAAGAGTTCATGATGATTTTGATGGCTTGCGAGAACGCTTTTTCGTTGTTCTTCTTTGCGACATCGCGCGCTGCCCAGAGCTTTTCGATCATCTCTGGCAGAAAGTGTTTGCTACGATGGAACTGACCACCACGAAATCCCGGTACGGCTTCATTGTATGCTTTGCCGATTTCAAGCTGTAAGCCTTCGACTAAACCCATAGGATCGATCAAGAATGAGCGAATAATAGAAGGGTAAAGGCTCTTAAAATCGAGTACCAATACCGAGTCGTAAAGGTTTGGGATCGAGTCCATCACATAGCCGCCTGGGCTAGCTATCCAGTTTTCGGGATGGAGATTTGGCGCAACATAGCCAGCTCGGTGGATTTGCGGTAGATACAAATTAGTAAAAGCTGCTACTGAGCCCCCGACGCGATCCAGTTCCACACCCGTCAGGCGAGAGCGTTCGATTGCGAAGTCGAGTAGGTGAGTGTGGTCAAAAATCTTGTTGACCAACACACAGTCTTGCAAGTTGTATTTAGCGAGAGACGGCTTGTCTGAACGGTACATGCGATTGATTTCGTCCATTCGATCATGAACGTTATGAATCTCTTTACCTTCGCCTAGGAGTTCTTGTGAAACAGACTCAAGTGACCAAGAGCGGAAATGGTATGTCGCGGTTTTGAGCGTATCGATACCATCCAGCACCACACGACCAGGGATTGAGATAAAACCTTGTTGGCTTTGCGCGGAGCTGCGGAAGAAACTCGGTTGGTCAGCGCGGCCTAACATCAGCTTCATGTTGTGCCACTCAGCGCGCTTGTGTAGCAGGCGGAAATCGAAGTCGATCACGTTCCAGCCAACAATGACGTCTGGGTCGAACTGCTTGAACCAAGCGATCAAAGCATCGAGTAGTGCCTTTTCATCTTTCACCCATTGAATTGCTGTCTCTGCTGGTTCCGGCTCACCAATCATGATCACTCGTGAATCGACAGGGCTGTCTAAACCAATCGAATAGAGAATGCCTTTTTCTGAACATTCTAAATCTAAGGACACCACGTGTAGCTTCGGCTGGTATTCACCTGTACGGCACTTTGCATTTTGAATGCGTTGGAAGCCGTTTCGTGGCTGCTGGTTGCCGGTAAACTCCATGCTGCCTTTAATAAAACGTTCCATCAAATAGCGGTCGGCAAGACGCACGTCGCCTTCGAAATGAACGATGTCATGTTGCTTGAGCTCATCTTGTAGAGCGAACGCGTCTTTTGTCGTTTGCGTGTAACATGCAGCTAAAGGTGTTAGTTGAAAGTTCTTTAGCTCAAGCGCGCGAATGTCGACGGCAATGAGTTTAGAGTTGGCAAGTTGCTTGGTTTGTTCGATGTGCGCCTGTTCAATGAAGAAAACGGGCCTTTCTCCTTGAATCAACAATTGGGTGGGACCATTCTCGGTCGAAAGCCAAAGCTCAATCTGAGTTTGACCTTTGATGTCTCGGGCTTGGCGAGTGAGAAGGAAGCCTTGTTGGATATTCAATAGAGAAACCTTGTAAATCAATGAAGCACGTATTCTATCATTAAGAACTGTAAAAATAACCAGTAAAAGAGCGCTGCTGAATTTCACCGTTCAAGTGCGTGTCTTGAGGGTGTACAAAAGCGGAGATATCTCGCTTATGGAATAACCATTTATGGGTGATATTGCGTTTTGCTGAGCAAAGTGAAATCTAGTTGCTTGATTTATTGAAGTTTATGTTGTTAATTAGCTTGTCTTAAAAATCGGCTTTGCACGCAACACACTCAAATAATAGAGTGGTTTATGAATAAGTTCTTGCCAAACTTTGCGTTTAAGCACATATTCATAGAAAGCAATTTTTTGCCTAATGCGGTAGTATATAGGCACTCATACTGATATCCACATTGACATAAAGTTATGTGGGTGCAGAGCCAATAAAAGTGTGGAGATACAAGTTTGATAAATGTTTTCCTTGTAGATGATCACGAGCTGGTTCGCACAGGGATACGACGTATTATTGAAGACGTCCGTGGAATGAACGTAGCAGGAGAAGCTGACAGCGGTGAAGAAGCAGTAAAATGGTGTCGCAGTAATCATGCAGACGTCGTTTTAATGGATATGAACATGCCAGGAATTGGCGGCTTGGAAGCCACTAAAAAGATTCTTCGCGTGAATCCTGATGTAAAAATCATCGTATTAACCGTTCATACGGAAAATCCGTTCCCAACTAAAGTGATGCAGGCGGGTGCTTCTGGTTACCTAACCAAAGGTGCAGGCCCTGATGAAATGGTTAACGCAATTCGTGTGGTTAACAGTGGGCAGCGTTATATCTCGCCAGAGATTGCGCAGCAGATGGCATTGAGTCAATTCTCACCTGCCTCAGAAAACCCATTTAAAGACCTTTCTGAACGCGAACTGCAGATCATGATGATGATCACTAAAGGGCAGAAAGTAACGGATATTTCTGAACAACTGAATTTAAGTCCAAAAACAGTCAACAGCTACCGCTACCGTCTGTTTAGCAAATTGGACATCAATGGTGACGTTGAGTTAACACACTTAGCGATCCGCCACGGAATGCTGGACACCGAGACCCTTTAGTGTGAATCAACCCTTCGATTCGGCTTCCTTTCTCAAGACAGTAACTCATCAGCCCGGCGTGTACAGAATGTACAACGCCGAGGCTGTTGTCATTTATGTAGGCAAAGCCAAAGATCTCAAAAAGCGCCTCTCAAGCTACTTTCGCAAGAAAGTCGACAGTGAGAAGACCCGCGCTCTCGTAAGTAATATCGCTAAAATCGATGTCACGGTAACCCATACCGAGACGGAAGCGCTCATCCTTGAGCACAACTACATCAAGCAATATTTACCCAAATACAATGTACTTCTGCGTGATGACAAATCGTACCCTTACATTTTCATTAGCGGTCATAAACATCCGCGATTGTCTATGCATCGTGGTGCGAAAAAGCGCAAAGGTGAGTACTTTGGACCATACCCGGATTCTGGTGCGGTACGAGAAACTTTGCACCTTTTGCAGAAAACACTCCCTGTTCGTCAGTGTGAAGATACGGTTTATTCCAACCGTACTCGCCCTTGTTTGATGTACCAAATTGGTCGTTGTGCGGGTCCGTGCGTCAGCACGATTATTTCTGATGAAGAGTACGCCGAGCTGGTGGGTTTTGTGCGTTTGTTTTTGCAGGGCAAAGATAAGCAAGTACTTGAACAGCTAATTGAGAAGATGGAAGCGGCAAGCCAGCAACTTCGTTTTGAAGATGCCGCTAAGTTCCGTGACCAGATCCAAGCGATTCGACGCGTACAAGAACAACAGTACGTTTCAGAAGACAGTATGGACGATATGGACGTACTTGGTTTTGCCCAAGAGAACGGTATCGCATGTATCCATATCTTGATGATTCGTCAGGGCAAGGTGTTAGGCAGTCGCAGCCATTTTCCCAAGATCCCACAGAACACCAGTCAACAAGAAGTATTTGATAGCTTCCTTACTCAGTACTACCTGAGTCATAACGAGGCACGCACCATTCCGTCTCGTATTATCCTGAATCAAGAGCTGGGTGGTGACATCGAGCCGATTCAACAAGCCTTGAGTGAAGTGGCGGGGCGTAAGGTTCAGTTTCATACCTCACCGACAGGGTCGCGCGGTCGTTACCTTAAGTTATCCAATACCAATGCGTTGACGGCGATTACCACTAAGATCAATCACAAGATGACGATCAATCAGCGTTTCAAGGCACTGAGAGAAGTCTTGGGTATGGATAGTATCACTCGTATGGAGTGTTTCGATATTTCGCACACGATGGGCGAGAGTACCATTGCCTCGTGTGTGGTGTTCAACAGTGAAGGCCCAGTTAAGCAAGAGTATCGTCGTTACAACATCACAGGTATTACTGGCGGCGATGATTACGCTGCAATGGGACAAGCATTAGAGCGCCGTTATTCGAAGCAGCTAGATGTAGAGAAGATTCCTGACATTATCTTTATCGATGGTGGTAAAGGACAACTCAATCGAGCGCATGAGATTATTTCCCAATATTGGGGGGATTGGCCGAAGCGTCCAATCATGATTGGTATTGCCAAAGGCGTTACTCGGAAACCGGGACTTGAAACCTTAATTACCGTAGATGGTGAGGAATTTAACTTGCCAAGTGATGCGCCGGCATTGCACTTGATTCAGCACATCCGAGATGAGAGTCATAACCATGCAATTGCAGGGCACAGAGCGAAACGTGGCAAAACCCGTCGTACCAGTGCTTTAGAGGGGATTGAAGGCGTAGGACCGAAACGTCGTCAAGCCTTACTCAAATACACGGGTGGTTTGCAGGAATTGAAGCGTGCAAGTGTCGAAGAAATCGCCAAAGTACCGGGAATTAGTCACTCTTTGGCAGAAATTATTTTCCAAGCATTGAAACAATAAGGAAAATCCCGCAACATTAAGCCGCAATGTGTAAGAGAATAATAAAATGCGTTTGAATATCCCGAACATTCTATCTCTACTAAGACTGTTCTTAATCCCAGTTTTTGTGGTTGTTTTCTATCTACCTTACTCTTGGGCGCCTTTTGCAGCAGCAATGGTTTTCTGGGTTGCAGGTTTTACTGATTGGCTTGACGGCATGCTGGCTCGTAAGCTAGGTCAAACGTCTCGCTTTGGTGCTTTCATTGACCCTGTGGCAGATAAAGTACTGGTTGCAACGGCCCTGATTTTGATCACAGAGCACTATCACAGTATCTGGGTGACCATCCCCGCTGTGACCATGATAGCGCGCGAAATCATCATCTCTGCATTGCGTGAGTGGATGGCAGAAATCGGTAAGCGAGCCAGTGTGGCAGTTTCTTGGGTTGGCAAAGTAAAAACGGTCTCCCAAATGTTCGCACTCTGGGTTCTGATCTGGCGTTACGATGATTGGATGGTATGGCTTGGTTTTGGTGCTTTGTATGTTGCGACTTTCCTGACCTACTGGTCAATGGTTCAGTATCTAGCGGCGGCGAAAGACGATTTGCTTAATGAAGAGCATCACTAAAACAATCCAACGCAAATAGCATTTTAAGAAGCAGGCACGTAGCCTGCTTTTTTTATATATAATTCTCAAAGGGCGATAGGAGTGTGATCTAAGTCTTACTTTTAACTGCTCCATACTTTATTCAAGTCTGTTCCGCTGATTATCAGCACTTGAAATCAAGAATAACGCCTTGGAATGGGTAAGGGGGTTAGCCCAATATTCATGATAAACAAGTGTATTTCGGACATTCTCAGTATTAAAACTAATCAATTTACCGTCTTTCGCACAAATTCTGGTCAAACGATTTAAAAAAATAAAAATAGTGTTGACTCGATCGCTCGAATCCGTAGAATGCATCCCGTACCCAAGAGAGCACGGCTCGAAAAGGGTGGTGAAAAAGGTTAAACTTTCTTCACAAATGAGGCGCCTTGGCAGAGTGGCTATGCAGCGGATTGCAAATCCGTGGACCTCGGTTCGACTCCGGGAGGCGCCTCCATTATTCTTTTGAGAGTGAATGACTTTCAAGAATAAATGCGACACTAGCTCAGTTGGTAGAGCGCAACCTTGCCAAGGTTGAGGTCACGAGTTCGAACCTCGTGTGTCGCTCCAAA
>NZ_JAHGAH010000224.1:0-5720 GCF_030248475.1 Vibrio sp. D173a | reverse complement strand
GAATTACGCAACAAAGCCAAGTATCAGCCCAAACCAAGGTCTAAGCAACCCTTTCTCCGCGCTATTTATGCTCGCAGAACATGCCATCCGCTTGTACCCGCCCGACTGGGCTATTCGTGGCAACGTTGATGTATTGCGAGGTAGCAACATGAGCAGCCAGCGGTTAGCACAATTCTACTTACGAGCCTGCGGCGCGAGCCACGATGAACAAGAAGATTGGTACTTCTTGCGCCTCAGTGATTACCGCCCACTTAAAAAGAGAAAAAAGTAAAAACTCTCGACTGTTACTGACAGCATCCCAGAGATGCTTCGCTTTAAGATAGGACCCAAGATGAAGCAACCCTTTACTGAAACCATTGAAAACTCAGAACTTGCTATTCGCAATGCAGAAGACAGGACTGACGTATTCAATGAACTACTCGAAGGATTAGGCGTTGGTCCGGTAGCAGGCAACATTCTGCTCGATGGGTTAAATGCTTCGCCTCAATTGATGAAACAAGCAGAGCATGAACTGCTTGAAGAAGTACAACGCCGCAGACAACAACAGCATCAGCCACAAGCCGCGAGCACCAAAGGCACTAGGCGCAAGCGACCGACCATGATGCGTGGCATGGTGATCTAGAGGTTTTTACATGACGGATATGACAACCATGAGCTCCATCACCGGAGTTCTCAATACAACAGCCAATCGTGATTCTCAGATCGCATTCCAGCAGAGTTTGGTTGAGACCCTTTCTACCATTCTAAGCGATGCCCATATCGACCCGAATCAATTAGAGTCATTGATTCGCCAATTACCCATGGTGGTTGGGCGTACGGAAAAAGAAAGCTTGGATCTTTATGTCGATTCATTGGGTACTTTGTTAAAGAAGCAAGGTGCCTTTACTGGGACTGCTGCCGCTGAGACCGCTGCGCATTGGATGCAGTCACTGCAACACCAAGCGTTGAATGGTCAGATCGCACCTAGAGAAGTGGAGATGAGCGTTAATACTACGCTCGCACATCAATTCCAATCCTGGTTTAGCACACAGCTAAAAGACAAGGTCGACAGCTCGCTTCCGACCGATTTTGTCGCTAATTTCCGTTTGGGAAGCCAGAGTAACCAAGCACTGCAAATTGAAGCTTTAGATGCCAGCGCTCTTAAAGCAGCAACGGCGGAGATTAGCTCGTTTGTAAACGCAATGGCAGTGCAGATGAGTACGAGTGAGGTTCGTGAGAGTGCTATTCCGTTCTTGCGAAATGCCTTTGGTAATCTTGGCTCGGTCAACCTTAATGAGATTAAGAATTCAGACTACTTCTTAACAGAGGAAAGCTTTAGAGCTGCTGTTACCGCTCAACTTGTTGCCTCTTTCAATAGCATTGGGATCACCATCAGCACCGCTGATGCACAGGCCTTGGCGAACAAGATTGCTTGGATTCCGGGCATGTCTAAGCAGGAGCTTACCGATACGCTAAATAGCTTAGCGACACAAGTAAAAGGACAGTTTGAAAATGCCTACGGCGCAGGTGGTGTTGCTCAACTGCAAACCATCCTTGATGCCGAGATCGCGAGAATAAAATCGGATCCTAGTGCGATCACCTTATCGAGTTTGTTCTCCAATATAGCCATTGCGCTTATCAACACTCAGATCGATGCGTTCTATAACGGCTTGCTCGATGTTCAGGTCACTCAAACAACACCGGAGCAACTTGAGCGGATTAAACAAAACACCGCACAAGATATCCGACTCCTTTTCGAAAAAATAGTCGCAGGCCAAGACATCGGGACGGATTTCATTGCACGTCATCAAAAAATGATGGAGAACCAAGAAAAGCTCAATGATCGTTTGGGCAAAATCACACCAGAGGAAATTAGCAGTAAAGAAGTGAATGCCGAGCACGCATTGACCGCTCGTGATCTACTGTCGGTGATTGAATCTAGTATCGGTGACCGCTTTGATGAACGCGTCTTGTTTGCTCTAAACGAGCGCCGAGTCGACCGCCTTGAAAAGCGTAACGAGCAAAAAGAACAACTCGAAGATCTAACGATCCAATTGAAAGTGTTTAGTGTCGTTCAGTCAAAAATACACTCGACCCAAAGTGTTGATGGCACTTACAAGCCGGGTGACGCAGCGAATAACTTTAAAGCCAGCGATTTTGGCTACGACAATGATGCGGCGTTTAAGGCTTCTCCTGAATACAAATACTTAAAAGACAACAACATCACCAACCATAAAGACTTTTTAGTAAAGCAGGGAATGGAAGTTGGAAGCGACTCTTTCAAAGGGGACAAGCTGTCTAATTTCTCCAGTTCTGTCACCGCAGAATCTAAAGTGCTCAACGATGAAGTGCAGATTAAAACGACCGAGTTAAACGACACCAGTTCTCAGTACAACGCAACCGTTGAAGCGATGAACAAATTTGTTCAGAAGTATCACAGTATTTTACAAGAAATCCTACGAGCCCTTTAAGGATAAATAACCATGACTACACAAAACGCGCCAACTGACCCATCTCAAATGCAAGCAGAGGAACTCCTTTCATTTTTGGAAGAGGGGGGCACGCTAAAAATGCTGCACGATGTATCAGCAGACACCATCGAGCACATTTACGCGGTTGGATACAACTTTTTCCAGTCAGGAAAAATAGAGCAGGCCGCTAAGGTATTTCAGCTGCTTAGCATGCTTGATCACTATCAAGCGCGATTTTTCATTGGTTTGGGCGCGGCTCGTCAGGAACTGGGTGAGTACCTGCAGGCGCTTGACGCCTACAGCTACGCTGCGCTTGTGGACGTAAATGATCCACGCCCACCTTTCCACTCTGCAGAATGTCACCTCAAGCTTGAGCAACTGACGGAAGCAGAGAGTGGGTTTTACAGCGCGAAGGAGATGTCTGCTGGGAAATCAGAGTATGCAGACTTGCATCAACGAGCAGGCATCATGTTAGAAGCGGTGAGAAACAAAAGGAGTAACTAGAATATGAATTCTATTGCACTTGACCGCATTCAGAATCAGGTATACACGCCTGATTCTGACCAAACTACGTTAAACAAGGTTAACAAGACCGCTGCTCATGCATCGCCGTCAGTAACCGCCGAAAACGTAAAAGGTAAAGATGCTGAAGCATTGAACACCGGTAAGGTAAAAGTTCAGCTTGATGCACCAAATGCCGCAGTCAGCGATAAGGTGAATGACCTTACGCTTAAAGCCATGGAACAGCTACAAAAAATCGTAGACTCGATTGCCAAGGTTTTACACGCGGTTGCCGACAGTACGGGCTCGCTAGCAGTGAAAATCATCTCAGGTTATGCAGATGATTTTGAAGTTGAACTGGCTGCTATCACAGACAAACTGAAAAGCGCTCAAAACGAGCTCAAAATTCAGGAAGTGAAGGTAGCGAAAGCGAAGCACGAACAAGAAATGGCAGAAAACCTAGAGAAGATCAAAGAGTCTGAAGCGGCAGCGAAAGAAGCACAAAAATCGGGCTTAGCTTCCAAGATCTTCGGTTGGGTTAGCGCTGTGGTTTCTATTGTCGTTGGTGCCATCATGGTGGCGACAGGTGTTGGTGCGGCAGCTGGCGCATTAATGATCGCAGGCGGCGTGATGGGCGCAATCAATATGACTCTGCAAGAGCCTGCTGTTCAAGAGGCGATGAAAGAGGCCGGAATTAACGTCGATATACTTAATAAAGTCGTCATGGCGTTAGAGATTGCGACTGCCGTCATTGGCGCTGTAGTCACATTCGGAGGTTCAGCTGCGAGTGGTGTTGCGAAGTTAGCGGCGAAAAGTGCAAGTTCAATTGCGCAAAAAGTCACTGATATCGCAACCAAAGCGGCGACAAACATGGTGAAAATTGCCGATATGGGTTCTAAAGCGGCGACAACCACCGCTAAGGCAATCCGTTACGGTGCTGAGACCGTCGACCTTACTGTTAACGTAGGTAAGGGGGCCACGGACAGTGTTCATGCTGCAAACAATGCGCATGTAACTGAAATCCAAGCTGACATTACAGATTTAAGGGCGAAGATGACGCTTAGCCAAGCGGTGATCGACAAACTTAAAGAAGAAATCGCTAAGCTGATGGAAGATTTCCAAGAGCTAATGAGTGTCATCATGCAGATGATTCAGGCGAAAGGCGAAACGATGCAAGCGGTAATGAGTCGTCCAGCGACGGTTTAAGGAGCAACTATGTTAGATAAAATTAGTAATACTGGACGCGCTGACCTTTACGGTTTGGGTGAACTAGGCAAAACAACTCAGGCAGAGAAAACGTCTGAGACTAGAAGCGAAGCTGCCGCTATCCGTAGCAGCAATGATAGTGCAGTAACGGGTGCGAAGAACTACCAATTAGATGGGCCAAAAGCGCCTGCGACTGGCGATCAAGCTCGTGTGGTAGAAAAGCTGATGAGCGCGTTGGCTCCAACCGTAAATCTATTAATGCAAACCACAGAAAAAGCACTGAATGGTGAGCAAGTGGTTAAGTCACCATCGGATACCATTTCGCAATCACTGTCTCTGATTACACTGCTTTACCAAGTGTCTAAGCTAAGCCGTGAGCAACAGGTTCTGCAACGTGAAATTGCCGTTGAAGCAAACGTTGCAAGCATCAAGAGCCAAGCGGAAGAGTTGAACAACTCTGCTAAAGCGATGATCGCGATGGCGGTAGTATCAGGCGTATTGGCTGGTGTGACTGCTATTATCGGTGCCGTGGGTTCTTTCAAAGCGGGCAAAGAAATCAAGGCAGAAGTCGCGGGCAACAATGTATTGAAGATGCAAAAAGCAGGCTTTGATCAGGTTGAAGAGTTAATGGGCAATACTAACTTGTCGAAAACTCAGCAAGATCAAGTGAGACGTGCTCATGCGTTCGCAAAAGATAGCATTACTGATACGACAAATACTTTGTCTAGTGGTGGCCACAAGTTCGACAAGATAATGGGCGCAAACCAATCGAAGAACGCGGTATTGCAGGGACTTGGCCAAATGGCGAATTCAGCTGCAAATGCAGAGCAGACGAAAGCTCAAGCTCGAAGCAAAGAGGATGAGGTATTAGCAACTCGTGCTCAAGCAGACAAACAGAGAGCCGATGAAAACATTGGCTTCCAAGAAGGTTTGCTAAAAGAGCTGCGTGAGCTTTTCCGCTCTATCGCTGATAGTCAAAACCAAGCATGGCGTGCCTCTATCCCTACGGTATAGGTTTGCTATCAATCATCAAGGCGCTGGGAATACAGCGCCTTTTTTATGGAAAGAAGAAATAAATTACACGCGCTCAACCAAGCCAAATTTCTTGAAAAAATCAGATAGGTCGAGTGTCGCTAGATCTTTAAATTCACCGGCGTCATAAAAGCGACCTTTACACGTAGGACAGCTTTCAAACCAGATATGAGGCTGTTTTGGATCGACCAATCGAAGCAGGTGATTGTTTGGGCATACAGGGCAATCGATACGATCAATCGCATTGAAGGCTTTTCCGATTTCTTCGTCACCCGAATCAATCACATCAGCTAACGGCTTCATCGCCTCCACTTCGTAAGGATCGATCCATAGGCCTTTACATTCAGTGCAGCGCTCAACATCGCCTAGCGGAGTTTGCAGTTGTTCAAAGTCAGAGTTGCATTTTGGGCATTGCATTTTGTTTTTCCTTTTTATTTTCTGAAGAGAAGTGAGCCTAGTACTCCCAGCTCTCTTTTACGACAAATCAAAATACGACATCTCTCGTGCCATACGTTTTGAATCTTTTTTAGG
>NZ_JAHGAH010000223.1:0-2031 GCF_030248475.1 Vibrio sp. D173a | reverse complement strand
AATCGAGTAGGAGGAGGCCTCACGGCCTCCGTCCTCTCACACCACCGTACAAGCGTGGGTCGCATACGGCGGTTCCGAATATACTTTTAGTGACTCATACCCATCTCGCAACGAGTACAGACCCAACTCCTCGAACCATTTTGTTGGCATAGCGTGATTTGTCTGGGGCGTTAATGCTAGCCGCCACCAACCTTTATCTGACATCGCTAACTTCCACGCATTACGCTCTGTTACACCTTGTCGCTGTAACCATGTCGCTATGCCGTATCTGTGTTTGCGTTGCTTAAGTCGATAGCATCTTAGCCGTCGCCGTATCCATTCGTCCAAGCGCTTCATGCTGCTCTTCCGTATGGCGAGTTTGAAGTAGTCTTGCCAACCTCTTAGGTATTGAGTTAACTCGGCGATTACCACCTTTAACTCTCGACCTCGGTTTCGCTTCGTTATCTGCCGCACTCGCGTCTTCATTTGAGTTTGCGCTGGCTTCGATATATGGATTGTCCCATCTATCCCGAAGCGGTGGCTTAGGTAAGTTCGCTCTGTCACTCTTGTTGCTGCACTTTTCTCTCGGTTTACCGTGAGTTTCAGTTTTTGCTCCAAGTACTCCGTTATCGACTCTTTCACTCGATAAGCGGCTTCCTCACTACCAACATAGATTTGACAGTCGTCTGCATATCGACAGAACTTATGCCCTCTACGCTCTAGCTCTTTATCCAGTTCATCTAATACGATATTGGATAGCAACGGAGATAATGGACCACCCTGTGGTGTCCCTCGTTGTCTCTGTTCGACTAAACCGTTTCGCATTATGCCTGCCTGTAGATATGACCTGATGAGCTTCAACACTCGTTTATCCGCGATATCCTCTGACAGTCTGTGCATCAGTCTATCGTGATTAACGGTATCGAAGTATTTCGCTAGGTCGATATCTACTACATAACCTCGCCCCTCTCGGATGTAGCGACTGGCTGCCGCTAGCGCATGATGTGCACTGCGGCTGGGTCTAAATCCGTAACTGCTATTGGAGAACTTAGCTTCATAGATATCTGACAGTACTGAGGTGATTGCCTGTTGGACAATTCTATCGAGCACTGTTGGGATACCTAGTTGTCTGACGCCACCACTCGGTTTGGGGATTCCCACACCAAGAACGGGTTGAGGTCGGTAGCTTCCATCCAGAAGACTCTGGCGAAGCGCTTGCCCGTTTGAAGCTTGTCGAAGCTTAAAGATAGTTGCATCTATGTCGAGTTTGTCGACACCTGCACATCCCTTGTTCTTCTTCACTCTTCGTAAAGCTTGATTCAGGTTGGTTGAGGAGCAGATTTGTTCCATCAACGAAGTTGAGGTCACCAAGACTCGTCCTCCTGTCTACGCCGACCATGCTTGTCATTCTTCGTCACCGTGAGCTTTACTTGCGGTATCGCCCATTGGGACGTAGAGATGATGCCCATCTTGCTATGACTCCACATGATTGAGTGTCTAGTGACTACTTCTTGATATATTCAGTTCAGGCCTTCCCTTAAGTTGTACTGTCTCAAGGTACTATGCCCTCTGCTGACTTCTTATTGCCCGTCACACAACATCACTGCTGCATTAGTCTCTATCGAGACAAACAATAAGATCTCCCGAGGTAAGACGTTGCTCTTTCCCTTGGCCGTGCCTGATTTATCACTACACACTTCCCGTCGAGGCATTGGGCTATTCTATCTATGGCTAGGTTGCCCAAGTTGTAGTGACCTACTATCAGATTTCTGTTCGTCACAACCAAGTTTTGCCATTTGCTTCCTTCAGATTTCACCTCACAGTGAACACCCTTGCATAGGCTAACGGTTCTCGCTCGACTGAGCCCGTAGAGGACTTTCACCTCCTAGATCAACGCCATGCTCGGCGCACCAAAAAAAAGCCCCAGTCTTTCGACTGGGGCTTTGAGTTTCCCGATTGTAAGTTTCGTGCTAGCGAAAACCTACTTCATAACTAACGTCTTACTTATGCGTTAGCTTTTTCTTTCTTAGCTTTTGGTGCTGCTTCTTTCGC
>NZ_JAHGAH010000222.1:0-564 GCF_030248475.1 Vibrio sp. D173a | reverse complement strand
CCATGCTCGGCGCACCAAATAAAAAAGGTTGGCTTCTGCCAACCTTTTTCGTTTCTGGAATAGATTAATCCATATCGATCTTAACATTCGCCAGCGTGCCTGTAGAGAAGGCTTCACCGCGTTGCGTCTTCAACATTAAACGTAGATCGTTGGCTGAATCTGCACTGTGCAATGCATCCTCTTCGCTGATCTTACCTTGCATCACCAACTTGTAGAGCGATTGGTCGAAGGTCAACATCCCGAACTCGTTAGAGCGAGCCATGGTCGATTTCAATTCATGCAGATCACCTCGACGGATCAGATCAGAAACACGTGGACTGTTTAATAAGATCTCAAACACGCCATGACGCCCCTGACCGTTCTTATCACGGATCAACTGCTGACCTACTACACCTTTTAAGTTCATCGACAGATCAAACAGGAACTGATCTTTCTGATCTTTTGGCACTAGGTGCAAAATACGCTCCAGCGCTTGGTTTGCGTTGTTGGCGTGCAGTGTCGCCATACACAAGTGACCAGTCTCAGCAAAGGTCATCGCGTATTCCATCGTTTCTCGGCTACGGA
>NZ_JAHGAH010000221.1:0-20964 GCF_030248475.1 Vibrio sp. D173a | reverse complement strand
AAGCTAGTAAGCTAGTATTTTGAAAATGAAAAAGCCCCGACTCAATCAAGTTTCGGGGCTTTTATTGTTTGCTATTTAGCAACTAGTTCGATGACAACTTGTAACGGTCGTCGATAACCGTCACTTCAGGGAACGATTTGCCCGCCTTCATTGCTTTCTCGGTCTCTTTCTTCACAGATTTATCAATCCAGAAGTTCGCAATGTCCATTGGGTGCAGGATCCACTCAGTATTCTTTGTCATACCATTTTTAGGGATCTTAACCCAACGCCAGTGAGCATCACGGGTGTAAGGCACCATGTAACCAGGAACGATCACGTTCGCATCACCGATGTATTTTTGAATCTGACGAGACAAGTCGTAACGTTTTTGCTGCTCAAACTCGTTGTCATACGCTTCGATTAACTTGTCTAGCTCTGGGCTGCTGTAATTTGTGTGCGCATTCGTTTGTGGTTTGTTAGCGTTGTCTGAGTGGAAATACTCCCAGTACGCAGGGATCTCACCAGAACCCATGTTCAAGAACGCTAACTGGTGTTTCTTCTCAAGAATGTATTTGAACGCAGAAGAACCATCAACCAAGTTCAGAGTAAACTCTAAGCCTGCTAGCTTCGCTTGCTCTTTTAGGTACGCGATACGCGGCGTATGTGAGTTGTAACCGTAAGTGATGGCAAAGCTTAGACGCTCACCTTTATCGTTCACACGGATACCATCAGAACCAACTTTGTCGAAGCCCGCTTTCTCGAAGTGTTTGACCGCTTCTGCTGGATCAAATTTTGGCGGTGTGTTGTTTGGATCGTCGTAATCACCATGGCCAAAACCAAGACCATGTGGCTTACGAGAATAATCACCACGCATGATGTTTTCGATCATGCCGTCATAGTCGGTTGCTGCCATGACACCTTTACGTACTTCTAGGTTATCCAGCATTGGCATAGCCGTGTTCATCCAAAGACCACCTGCACCTTGAGGCGACTGGTTAAAGCCCCAGTACTTTTGTACATAGCCTTTCTTGTACACTTCACTGTCTGTTTTATCGTGCCAGAAGTTTGGTAACACCATTTCAAAGTAATCTAAGTTACCCTTTTCAAAGTGCTTCATTGCGATATCTTCATCACGGATAACTGTGATGCGCACTTTGTCTACGTTGTAACGATTTTTGTAATAACGGTTGTTGTAGCCCCACCAATCTTCGCCAACGTGTTTGAATGTCACGCTCTTACCTTTCTTCACTTTATCGATGTAGTAAGGTGCTGCTGTAGGCTCAGATTTGAAGTTAAACTTGCGAACAAAATTATCTGGCATGCCATCGTTATTTTCGTCTTTTTCTTTCTTAAAGAAGTGCTCAGGACGAGGCTGGAAACCGTTACTTGGCATGTTGATTAACACCATTAACGAGTCTTCACTTTGTGCGACAGCTAGGTTGACTTTGATGGTGTAATCATCGATTTTCTCAACACTTACAATGCTCGTTTTAAAGAAGTCGTTGTACCACGGATCGATGATGTCTTCCGACGTGTAGTACTTCATCATAAACACGTAATCATCTGCAGTGATCTTCTCACCATCTGACCATTTCGCCGTTTCATCTAATTGAAAGTAAACCGTTTTGTTGTCATCGCCAAATGCCCATGCTTTGGCAAGCTGTGGAATCCATTTACCTGTGTCAGGGTGGCGCTGCGCCAGTTTCGGCGTGCCATCCATTAAGTACTGACGAAGGCCAGAGTTCGCATCTGGGCCTACACTACGAAGTGTCTGTGGGAAACTGCGGATATAGGTGCGGTAAGTACCACCTCGTACTGCTTCTTCTGAAGCAAATAGCGGTTCGTTATTATTCGAAATCCATTCGATATCTGCAGGTAGTTCAGCCGCATTTAGTTGAAAACTGCTCGCAACCAACATTGCCAGTGCCGAAAATGGCAGGGTCTTTATCATTGTTTTCTTCCTTGTTGTGTTTGCGCAGTACGGCAGGAAGAGTGACGGCAGTGAATCTCGAAGTGACCACGCGCAAGGCGCGGTAAAGGAAATAATGAGAGCAAATACAAAGTGAAGTCCTATCCACTTCCGTATTAATATCAGAGAGTTTCACTAGGTCATCCTGACCTTACAACGCAGTGAATGCATCAACCCCATACTATTCGTTACACATTTGTAACGCAAGCTACCTATAACACATGGTTGCACTTTCCGAGTATCACAGCCATTTATGTCAGTAAAATGTGATCCTAGCAGTACCATCAGCCACAGCGTTCATCTGGCACGATATGAATGACAGCACTCTTAGAGATTTTTACGTGCTGCAAAAACAAAAAAGGTGAAGCGTCCCCACTTCACCTTTTGCGTTCAATTCAAAGCAACATTACATGTTTGCTAAGCTATCGTTGATTGACTTAAGAACCGATGCAGGATTCGCCGCCTGAGTAATAGGACGGCCAATAACCAGATAGTCTGATCCCGCTTGGATTGCATCGACTGGTGTCATGATGCGGCGTTGATCGCCTTGCTCTGAACCCGCAGGGCGAATACCCGGAGTTACTAGCTTAAACTCTTTGCCAAGTTCATTCTTCAGAAGTGATGACTCTTGAGCAGAACAGACTACGCCATCAAGACCAGCGTTCTTTGTCAGAGTTGCTAGACGAATCACTTGCTCTTGAGGCGCAACGTCCAAGCCAATACCAGCCAAATCACTTTGCTCCATGCTTGTAAGCACAGTCACGCCGATCAGCAGTGGACGGTCTTTACCGTAAGGTTCAAGAATCTCACGAGATGCCGTCATCATACGTTCACCACCACTCGCGTGAACGTTCACCATCCATACACCGAGCTCAGCAGCAGCGCGAACTGCTTTTGAACACGTATTCGGGATATCGTGAAACTTCAGGTCTAGGAATACAGAGAAACCACGTTTATGAAGCTCACGTACGAAATCAGGACCAAATAGCGTAAACATTTCCTTGCCCACTTTTAGGCGACATGACGCAGGATCAATTCTATCTACAAATGCAAGTGCATCCGCTTGGTTATCATAATCCAGTGCGACAATAACTTTTTGGTCGATCATTTCATCTCCTAACTAGTTTTGGTTCTTATTAAAAAGGTTAAAAAAATGCAGCGGACAGAAACTCTGCCAGCTGCATTAAAAATTATTCACCGTCCAATCCTCGGATTGGCTTGATCGTCCCCCATCCTTTACATGATGGACAATGCCAGTAAAGGGAATGCGTGGAGAAACCACACTTCCTACATCGGTAATGCGGTTTTACTTTTAACTGTTCTCCAACCATCGCTTGCAGTGTAGAAAGACTGTCTTTCGCACGACCATCTTCTGCTTCCGCGATATGGTAGTCGATCAGGCGGTAGAAGCCCTTCATGGTTGGGTTTTTCAATAGTTGCTTAGTCAACAGCTCTTGCGCTGCACCAACGCTCTCATGATGCGCCACAAGCTGTGCTAGCATCAGTTCAGACGATACACCGGCTTTCTTATCGATACACGCACGCAAGAACTCTACCAGCTCATCTTCTTGACCAAGGTGGTGATAACACTCGGCAATGGTCGGCAGTACATCACTGATAAAGTCTTTATCTTGTTCAAGTACACCCGTGAGGTATTTAATGGTGTGCTTGTAATCTTCTGACTCCAAATAAACACGGCCCAGCGCAATGCTTGCACGCACACATTTCGGGTCTTCTGATAGTGCTTTCTTGAAGTGTTGAATTGCTTTGCTGGTGTTGCCATCTGCTTGGTCAAGCATCGCTAGTTCACACCAGAAGTGTGCGATGTTGGCACGAATACGAGTACGCTTCTTGCCCATCTTCGCCAACTGGTTGGCGTAATGAATGGCTTTTTCCCACTCACGCGTCTGTTGATAGATCGTAACCAGTTGTTGAAGCGCGCTTTCACGATGGTCTGGCTCCTCAACTAGCTGCTCAAAGATTTTCTCTGCGCGGTCTAAAAAACCAGACGCCATGTAGTCTTTAGCCAGTTGCTGAAGAGCAAGGTTTTTCTGGTCCAGAGTCAGGCCAGAACGAGAAATGAGATTTTGGTGAATGCGAATTGCGCGGTCGACTTCGCCACGGGAACGAAAAAGATTACCCAACGCTAGGTGTGTATCTATCGTTTCGTTATCGACTTGGAGCAATTCAATAAAGTGGTCAACCGCCTTATCTGACTGATCAGATAGGAGCAGGTTAAGACCCGTCACATACTGACGGGATATTTGATGAGATTGCTTCTGCTTGTCTTGCTGAGCGCTGCGATGGCCCATGTACCAGCCATAGGCGGCAGCTATCGGCAATAACAAGAAGAGTAGTTCAAGCATTAAAGTTAAGCCTTATCCTTATGCCTGTTTTTCTACTGCTGGTTTTGCAGGTTTCTCTGCTTCAGCGGGCTCATACTTTTTAAGTTTCTTTTTCAGACGGCGAACTTGAAGCTGAGTCTTGAATTGGATGCTAGCAAAGATAACCCATGCCAGACCAAAGCCAACGACAAAGACCACACCCAGTAGCGTTGATAGGTGGAATTCACCTTTCGCTAGAAGGTAATTGAACGTCACGATCTCTTGGTTTTGAGAACCTAAAGCCAGTGCAATTAAAAAGAGAGCTAAAACAGCAATGATTTTTATAATTTTCATGTTACATCACCCTTCGAGGAGTAAGTAGGTAAGATTATGCAGTAAAATGTTTCTTCAGACCATGTATATTACCAATAATCTAGTTATAAAAAAGCGGCATACACGAGAGTATGCCGCTTTTTCAAACTAATAAGAGAGCCTTAGCTACCGAGATTTACGCGTTCACGAAGCTCTTTACCAGGTTTGAAGTGAGGAACGTATTTACCTTCCAGCTCCACCTTATCACCCGTTTTAGGGTTGCGACCTACACGAGGTTCGCGGTAATGAAGAGAAAAACTACCGAAGCCACGGATCTCAATACGGTCACCGCTCTCTAATGTAGAGGCCATGTGCTCCAAAATATCTTTTACAGCATCTTCTACCTCTTTCGCTGATAAATGTGTTTGCTCAGCGCAGAGTCTTTCAATCAGTTCAGACTTAGTCATAGTTGCCCTCTTTGAGTATCTTTATCACTCATTATAGTAAGTAATACTAATTCCAACAAACACTTGCTATCAATTCTAGACAAATTTTACACAAAATGCGCAATCAAAAAATGTCTTTTTTTAGCATAGTTTATCAACATTAGTATTACTACTCACAAAGTAGCAAGCATAAAAAAGGAGCCTTGCGGCTCCTTTTTAGCTTAAGCGAGTAAATTATTCGCCTTTAGCAGCTTTGAAAGCGTCAGCCATTGCATTACCAAAAGCAGCTTCGTCTTGCTTGTTGATAGATGCCATTGCTTCTTGCTCATCAGCTTCATCTTTAGCTTTGATAGATAGGTTGATTACGCGGTTCTTACGGTCAACACCTGTGAACTTCGCTTCAACAACATCACCAGCGCTTAGGATTAGAGAAGCATCTTCTACGCGATCGCGAGATACTTCAGAAGCACGGATGTAGCCTTCAACGCCTTCTGCGATTTCAACTGTAGCGCCTTTAGCGTCAACAGCAGTTACAGTAGCGTTAACTAGAACACCTTTCTTGTTATCAGCAACGTAAGCATTGAATGGGTCGTTTTCCATTTGCTTAACGCCTAGAGAGATGCGCTCACGCTCAGCGTCTACTGCTAGAACAACTGCAGAGATCTCGTCGCCTTTCTTGTACTCACGTACAGCTTCTTCGCCAGCAACATTCCAAGAAATGTCAGATAGGTGAACTAGACCGTCGATGCCGCCTTCTAGACCGATGAAGATACCGAAGTCAGTGATAGACTTGATCTTACCAGTAACTTTGTCGCCTTTAGCTTGTGCTTCAGCGAATGACTGCCATGGGTTAGCTTTACACTGTTTCAGACCTAGAGAGATACGACGACGTTCTTCGTCGATCTCAAGAACCATAACCTCAACTTCGTCGCCAACATTAACAACTTTAGATGGGTGGATGTTCTTGTTAGTCCAATCCATTTCTGAAACGTGTACTAGACCTTCAACGCCTTCTTCGATTTCAACGAAGCAGCCGTAGTCAGTTAGGTTAGTTACGCGACCAGTTAGTTTGTGACCTTCTGGGTAACGCTTAGCGATTGCTACCCATGGATCTTCGCCTAGTTGCTTAAGACCTAGTGATACGCGAGTACGCTCACGGTCGAACTTAAGAACTTTAACTTGGATCTCGTCACCAACGTTAACGATTTCAGATGGGTGCTTAACGCGCTTCCAAGCCATATCTGTGATATGTAGAAGACCGTCAACGCCACCTAGGTCAACGAACGCACCGTAGTCAGTAAGGTTCTTAACGATACCTTTAACTTCAGAACCTTCTTGTAGAGTTTCTAGAAGCTCGTCACGCTCAACGCTGTTCTCAGATTCGATAACTGCACGACGTGAAACAACTACGTTGTTACGTTTTTGGTCAAGTTTGATAACTTTGAACTCTAGCTCTTTGTTTTCTAGGTGAGCAGTGTCGCGGATTGGACGTACGTCTACTAGAGAGCCAGGAAGGAAAGCACGGATACCGTTTAGTTCAACAGTGAAACCGCCTTTAACTTTACCGTTGATGATACCAACAACAGTTTCAGCTTCTTCGTAAGCTTTCTCAAGAACGATCCAAGCTTCGTGACGCTTAGCTTTCTCACGAGAAAGTTGAGTTTCACCGAAACCATCTTCAACAGCGTCTAGAGCTACGTCTACTTCAGCGCCAACTTCAACTTCAAGTTCGCCAGCAGCGTTCTTGAACTGTTCAGCAGGGATAGCAGATTCAGACTTAAGACCAGCGTCAACAAGAACGAAACCGTTCTCGATAGCTACTACAGTACCTTTAACGATGCTGCCTTGTTGGAATTCTGTTTCGTTTAGAAACTCTTCAAAGAGTTGAGCAAAAGATTCAGTCATTTATTTAATCTTCAATAAATTAAACGTCCACGGGTATCCTACCGCATGGGGTTATTAAATTCGCCAGTCATCATCCTTGCGACCAACGCTCTTAGCCTAGCCGAGCGTAATTACTCAGCTAGCTTCGATTCGATATATTGTAGTGCCTTTTCTACCACTTCGTCGATAGTCATCGACGTAGAATCTAGCACAAGCGCATCCTCTGCAGGGCGTAGTGGCGCCACTGGGCGGTTACGATCGCGATCGTCACGCTCTTGGATCTCGCTCAAAAGGTCAGCAAATCTAACATCTAACCCTTTATCTTGCAACTGTTTAAGGCGTCGATTTGCACGCTCTTCTGCGCTCGCATCAAGGAAAATTTTCGCTTGTGCGCCTGTGAATACAACCGTACCCATGTCACGACCATCAGCAACCAGACCCGGAGCGGTCTCAAATGCACGCTGACGACGCAATAATGCTTCACGAACGCGTGGCAGTGCTGCCACTTTAGACGCAGCCATACCGGTTTCTTCTTTACGAAGTTCACCAGAAACATCTTCGCCTTCTAGAATCACTTTTACTAGGTCACCTTCAGCAATAAACTGAACGTCTAGGTGAGTAGCAAGTGGGACAAGCGCGTCTTCTGACTCTGTGTCTACACCGTGGTGAATCGCTGCAAGTGCAAGTACACGATAAATTGCGCCAGAATCCAGAAGGTGGAAGCCCAACTTCTTCGCTAACAACATACATAAAGTGCCTTTACCTGCACCACTAGGTCCATCTACGGTAACAACCGGAGTTTGAGAGGACATGTTCTTCTCCACCTATAATTTCTTTTTCAGCAATTTGCTCGGTTTTCGAGGCGCGTATTATACGGGTAATCGTCCTCTGGAGCGAGGAAAAATGTCGTGTAAAGCATTACACCCAATGCGCAGTTGGATTCACACTATTGAGGAAAGTTCCAATAAAAACGGCGAGAGTTTCCACCCTCGCCGTTTTAAGTTTGAATCGTATCTTATCGATTACACAATTGGCTTTTGACCACGTTCTGCAAGTTTAAGTACGACGCTATCAGCCACTTTACTTGCAACACCGGCAAGCTTGTCTGCCAGTTTTTTCTTTTGCACGTAATGCACTGCTAGTACGGTTTTCTCTTTGCATGCTGCAACAACTAGATCGTCGGAAGTGCTGATTTCATCTACCAGTCCGAGTTCTTTCGCTTGCGTACCAAACCAGTGCTCACCTGTTGCGACTTTTTCAAGTTCTAGCGCTGGGCGACGTTCACTGATGAAGTCTTTGAACAGTACGTGTGTTTCTTCAAGCTCTTGCTTGAATTTATCACGCGCTTTGTCGGTGTTCTCACCAAACATGGTCAGTGTACGTTTGTACTCACCCGCAGTCAGCTGTTCGTATTCGATATCATGCTTTTTCAACAGTTTGTTGAAGTTAGGGATCTGTGCAATAACGCCGATAGAACCCACAATCGCAAACGGCGCAGACACAATCTTGTCTGCCACACACGCCATCATGTAGCCACCACTTGCAGCAACTTTGTCGACAGAAATCGTCAGAGGCAAACCCGCTGCTTTGATTCGGTCAAGTTGAGAAGATGCCAAGCCATAGCCATGAACCATGCCACCACCAGACTCTAGGCGAAGCAGAACTTCATCGCCTTCGCGAGCAACGGCTAATACTGCTGTCACCTCTTCACGTAGTGATGCTACTTCTTTAGCATCGATACTGCCGTTAAAGTCCAAAACGAACAGGTGTGGTTCGCGTTTGCTATCGAGAGAACCTTCTTTGCTCGCTTGTTTGATTTCTTTCTCGCGAGATTTGTTCTTTTCTTTTTCTTCTTTCTTAACCGCTTTATCACGTGCTTTGATGAAAGCGTCATCGTGTAAGTGGTGTTCTAGCTGCTCTACCGCGTCTTTATGGCGCTCAGAAAGATTCGTGACTTCTAATTCACCTTTTGCCGCACCCGACTTACCACCCGCTGATTTTGCAATAATCAGCAGCACAACGACTGCCGCTACAACGGTGACAATCTTGGCTAAAAACAGACCGTAATCTAATAAAAATTCCAATGAGAGTTCCTCTATCTCATACCAGTAATGGTCATCAATATGTTACGTAGAAAAATCAGAGAGAAGGCGAGAAAATCGGTAACCTTTTGTTCTGATTGATAGTGTTCAAATAACATACCGGACAACCGTTCTGGAATTGGTATAACACATGAATTGGTGTATTGTAACCAACTTGTCACGATTACCAAGATTTTCCATTGAGAAACAGGCGCATTTCTACACAAACGAACATGAAGCCTGTACGTCGGAACTAGATACAATAATAAGGATTTACTACCGTGAACTACTCCGTTTCAGCAGATGCCCTAAAAGGTAAAGTCATTCTTGTCACTGGTGCAGGTAATGGTATCGGTCGCCAAGCTGCACTTTCTTACGCTCAGCATGGTGCGACTGTGATTCTACTTGGTCGAAACGTTCAGAACCTTGAATCCATTTACGATGAAATCGAATCTGCGGGCTACCCTCAGCCAGCGATCATCCCACTTGACCTGAAAGGTGCAACAAAGCAGCACTACATCGATATGGCAGAAACCATCGAAGGTCAATTTGGTCGCTTGGATGGCCTATTGCACAACGCCGGCGTTCTCAGCACGCTATGTCCGTTTGAGCAAATCAACGAAGAAGACTTCGACGACATCATGCAAATCAACGTGAAAGCCGAAGTGCTGATGACTCAAGCTCTGCTACCTATCATGCGTAAGTCAGATGCGGGTCGTATTGTCTTTACCTCTTCGACAGTTGGTCATTCTGGTCGTGCTTTCTGGGGCCCATACGCCATTTCTAAGTTTGCCGTAGAAGGTATGATGCAGGTATTGGCAGATGAGCTAAGTGACACACCAATGCGTGTTAACGCGATTAACCCAGGTGCAACTCGTACTCGAATGCGTGAAAAAGCCTACCCAGGTGAAGATGCGAACACACTAAAAACAGCACTGGACATCATGCCGCTTTACCTTCACTTGATGGACCCAGCAGTGACTGATGTAAATGGTCAGTGTATCGACGCGCAGCCAAAGCGTAAGTAATCAACTCAGGTTACCTCACATAATCGATTGAAAAGGCAGCAAACGCTGCCTTTTTTCGTATTTCTGCCTATAAAAATCTTGCGACTTTCCACCACAGAAATATACTGTACATATATACAGGCATTTATTTATGCAAGACATTATCCAACACTTGAAAAGCCAACACCTTGTTTGGCAAGCAAATTTAACCAAAGCGGACGACCATCAGTTCCTCCATAGCTCTGGTTTTCCTGAACTCGACGCACTGCTTGGCGGCGGCTTTCCTCCTCACGGCGTGGTGGAAATGGAATCCGTTGGCAGTATTGGCGAACTACGTTTGCTTGCGCCTTATTTAGAAGCGTCTCTTTCGAGAGGAGTGACGGCCTTTATTCAACCACCTGCGTTAATGAATTCATTGTTCCTCCACAGTATTGGATTGGACATCAACCAAGTATGGGTAATCACGCCTGAACATCAACGCGATGCGTTATGGGCAGCCGAGCAATGCCTCAAGAGCGGCGTGTGCACCAACGTTTTGTTATGGCAGGATGAACTAGAGATCCATCAAGTAAAACGTCTACAAGTGGCGAGTGAACAAGGCTCTTGCCCTTTGTTTATGCTCAAGCCTAACATGACCAACCGTTTGTCTTTACCTGTATCACTGAGTTTAAAACTGCAAGGTCATGAACAAGGTGTCAGCGTGGAAGTTCTCAAACGAAAAGGCGGCTGGAGTAAAGGTAGTGTCGATATCAACTTCCAGCACCACTACCCGCAACTGGTAATGCCAAGCACAACTCACATTCCATCTACTGTGGTCAACTTCCCATTGGCGAGCCAAGGTTAGTGATATGGTTTTGTGGATTTACTTGCACTTCCCTCGCCTACAGTTAGATGCCCTCTTTGGTGATAACCAAGAGCAACCCGTGGTAATTGTAGAAAGCCAACGTTGTCGGATCATTCAATACAATGAGATTGCCGAGCAACAAGGCATTAAGCCAAATATGGGCTTGGGTAGCGCGGCTTCTTTGTGCCGAGATTTACAAGTGCATCCTTATTATCCGCAAACCGAATTGAGCAAGTTACAAGAAATTGCTCAATGGCTTTATCTGATTACTTCTGATGTCGTATTGATGCCAAACCAAGGTATTCTGCTACGCGCAACCCCGATGCTTAATCTGTATGAAGGACTACAAAACTATTGGACTAAAGTCAGTGCTCATTTATCAGAGCTGAAACTGAGTTTTCAATTCGGGTGTGGCTTTTCGCCTTTTTCTGCCAAGTTGATGGCACTAGCAGGGGCGAACTTCATCAGCGAAGACAAATCTGCCGTGCAGCAAGCCTTATCACCACTGCCGCTAACACTGACGGATTTATCAAGCGCTACCGTAGAGAAGCTACAACGTGTCGGTGTCACCACTTTGCAAGGCTTGCTTGAGTTGCCATTGCAAGATATCGCACGCCGATTCGACATTGATTTGGTGAACTATGTTGGTCGACTGACTGGGCAGTTTAAGCATCCTGTCGACTTTTATCATCCAACCGAATCCTTCCAAGTCTATTTAGAACTTTTGTTTGAGATTGAAAACGTTCAATGGGTGGAGAAACCACTGGCTAAATTACTTCGTCAGCTCGAAACCTTTCTCAAGCTACGCGATAAAGTCGCGTTTGAGCTGTGTTTAACCCTCCACCAGCGAGACAAACAAACACAGCACCTTCAGCTCACATCCGCACAAGGTGATTACTTGTGCCAACGCTGGCAACAATTGGCGAGTTTGAGTTTGGAATCTGTCACGTTAAATGGTCCTGTTATTGGTCTGACGTTAAAAGTAGAGCGTCAAGGTGAACCTTTAAGCTCTGCACGCGATTTCTTTGCTGGGCAAAAAGGCCAAATGAACGCGTTAGAGCTGCTCTCTTTACTGCAAGCTAAATTGGGCAAAAGCGCGGTACTCAAACCCAATATAGCCTGCGATCCAAGGCCAGAGAAAGCCAGTCAATATCGCCCAGCCGATGAGCCGGATGTGCCGATTAACACCATCCCTGCTCTGCTGCGCCCAGCGATGCAATTACCCGCCCCTATCGCGCTACAAGAGCAAGTATCTCTAGTGCATGGGCCTGAGCGGATTGTCTCTGGATGGTGGGATGGTGACGAGATCATGCGTGATTACTACATTGCGCACACCAAGCAAGGTCGCTGGTTATGGGTGTTTCGCGATCAACACAAGCATTGGTTTCTTCATGGCTATTTTTGTTAAATCGACGGTTATTTTTGTTAGGTCGTTATGAGTTACGCAGAACTGTTTTGTCAGTCCAACTTCTCCTTTCTCACAGGCGCTTCTCATGCAGAAGAGTTGGTGCTGCAGGCGGCGTTTTATCGCTATCAAGCCATTGCGATCACCGATGAGTGCTCAGTTGCGGGCGTAGTGAAAGCCCATGCGACCATCGAGCAACACAAACTCGACATCAAGCAAATTGTCGGCAGCATGTTTTGGCTCAATGACGAGTGCCAAGTCGTGCTGCTTTGCCCTTGCCGTAAAGCTTACGCTGAGCTGTGCCGTATCATCACCAATGCAAGACGACGAAGCGAGAAAGGCACTTATCAACTGTCGGAGTGGGATTTGATGTCGATTCGTCACTGCCTTGTGTTGTGGCTCCCGACTCATCAAGAGAATGACCATTATTGGGGGCGTTGGCTCCAGCAGCATCACGCTCATCGCTTATGGGTCGCGATTCAGCGTCATTTAGGTGGTGATGACGATGCTTACACCACACACTGTGAATTATTAGCAAACGAGTTCCAATTGCCGATTACCGCTTGTGGTGGCGTATTAATGCATGCCGTTGAACGCTTACCATTGCAACATGTTCTGGCAGCAGTAAAACACGGTTGTAGCGTTGATAAACTCGGCTTTGGTCGTTTATCCAATGCTGAACGAGCATTGCGCCCACTGAATAAACTGTCTCGAATTTACAAATCTGAATGGCTAGAAGAAAGCACTCATATTGCGAACTTGTGCGAATTCAAACTCTCAGATTTGAAATACGAATACCCAACAGAACTGATTCCAGATGGTTACACCCCTACTTCTTATCTGCGTATGTTGGTCGAGCATGGTAAAAAGTTGCGCTTTCCTGAGGGCATACCCGCAGATATTCATCAAACCATCGAGAATGAGTTAGCGCTCATTGAAGAGCTGGAATATCACTATTACTTTCTCACCATCCACGACATCGTGATGTTTGCTAAACAGCAAGGCATTCTCTATCAAGGGCGAGGCTCTGCGGCAAACTCGGTGGTGTGTTACTGCTTAGAAATCACCGCCGTCGATCCTAGACAAATCTCGGTTCTGTTTGAACGCTTTATTAGCCGAGAGCGAGAAGAGCCGCCAGACATTGACGTCGACTTTGAACACGAACGCCGCGAAGAAGTGATTCAATATATCTACAAAAAGTATGGGCGCGAGCGTGCCGCTTTGGCAGCCACCGTAATCAGCTATCGCTTTAAAAGTGCCGTGCGTGAAGTGGGTAAAGCGTTGGGGATTGAAGAAACTCAGCTAGATTTCTTCATCAAAAACGTGAATCGACGTGATCGCACCCAAGGTTGGCAAGCGCAAATCATCGAATTGGGGTTACAACCAGAGTCGTTAAAGGGCCAGCAATTTATCCAGTTGGTGAACGAGATCATCGGCTTTCCGCGCCATTTATCTCAGCACGTGGGCGGCTTTGTGATTTCATCAGGACCTTTGTATGAACTGGTGCCTGTCGAAAATGCTTCGATGGAAGATCGTACTATTATTCAATGGGATAAAGATGATTTAGAAAGCTTAAAGCTGTTAAAAGTCGATGTTCTTGCTCTCGGCATGTTGAATGCGATCCGTAAATGCTTTCAATTGGTCGAGAAGCACCACCAGCGATCCCTGTCGATTGCCGAGATCACGCGCCTGCAAGATGATCCGCACGTATACCGCATGATCCAAAAAGCCGATACTGTTGGCGTATTCCAAATTGAGTCTCGCGCGCAGATGAGCATGCTACCACGCTTAAAGCCTGCACGTTACTACGACTTAGTCGTACAGATAGCTATTGTTCGTCCAGGGCCGATCCAAGGTGATATGGTTCATCCGTTTTTAAAAAGGCGTAACGGTGAAGAGCCGATCAGCTATCCATCGGAAGAAGTGAAAAGCGTACTAGAGCGCACTATGGGCGTGCCGATTTTCCAAGAACAAGTGATCAAACTCGCGATGGTCGCGGCAGGGTTCAGTGGTGGTGAAGCCGATCAGTTACGCCGTGCGATGGCAGCATGGAAGAAGAACGGCGATCTTGCCAAGTTCAAACCGAAGTTGATCGACGGGATGCGTGAGCGTGGTTATGACTTAGAATTTGCGGAACGCATCTTCGATCAAATCTGCGGCTTTGGTGAATATGGCTTCCCAGAAAGTCACTCCGCCTCTTTTGCGGTGCTGGCTTACTGCTCTGCATGGTTAAAGTTTTACTATCCTGCTGAGTTCTATACTGCCCTGCTAAATAGCCAACCAATGGGGTTTTATAGCCCTTCGCAATTGATTCAAGATGCGCGCCGACATGGTGTCGAAGTGCTGCCTGTTTGCATCAATCACTCTTCGTATCAGCACCATTTGGTTCAGCGTCCTAATGGCCGTCTTGGTGTGCAACTGGGCTTTCGTTTAGTAAAGTGCTTTAATCAAGAAAGCGCTTCTCGACTGGTTGAGCGCCGACCAAGCACTGGCTATCGTGCTATCCAAGAGGTGAAACAGATCTTAAGAAACCGCCGCGATATTGAATTACTCGCTTCTGCCGATGCGTTTCAGATCCTTTCTGGCAATCGCTATAACGCGCGTTGGGCTGCAATGGATTCGTTGTCAGATTTGCCTTTGTTTAATCACATAGAAGAACCAATGGCGAATTACCAAGCTCAACCTTCTGAATACGAGAATTTGATTGAAGATTACGCCAGCACCGGATTATCACTGAGCCGACACCCGATTACTCTGCTGGAAGAAGCAGGCAAGTTACCACGCTTTACTCGGATGAAGCAGTTGGTAGAAAAGGAGCACAAGTCTTTAGTGACGGTCGTCGGTGTTGTGACAGGTAGACAATCTCCAGGCACGGCAGCAGGTGTGACCTTTTTCACTTTAGAAGATGATACGGGCAACATTAATGTGGTGGTCTGGCGAGCAACCGCGCGCGCTCAAAAGCAAGCTTATCTCACTTCGAAAGTCTTGATGGTCAAAGGGATTTTAGAAAGAGAAGGAGAAGTGACACATGTAATTGCAGGAAAGCTCATCGATTGCACACACAACCTTGCTGAGCTAAAAAGTAAATCTCGTGACTTCAATTAAGCCATCGCGTTTTGATGGCGGGAAAAAGCGTGCGCCGGAAAAAGTAAAGGGAGGTCAAGCCTCCCTTTTTGATTCTGCTGAATTAATTTTCAGCCATCTTTATACGATTTGGCGCATCCGCTCTTGGGCTACTTGAACCAAGAGATCGGGTTGGAATTTAGAGATAAAACGATCACATCCAACCTTTTGCACCATGGCTTCATTAAAGCTTCCACTTAACGACGTATTCAGCGTAATAAACAGTTTCGACATGCGAGGATCAGAACGCACTTCATGCGTGAGTCTGTAACCATCCATTTCTGGCATCTCCGCGTCCGTGATCATCATCAACAGTTCTTTCTCAACGTCTTTGCCCTCATCACACCAGCGCTTGAGTACTGTTAAAGCTTCTAGACCATCACGACACTCAATGATGTTCAAACCAAGCTGAGATAGCGTGTCACGAACTTGATTACGTGCTGTTGAGGAATCATCAACAATAAGCACGTTACGACCAACCATAGCGTGAGCGAGATCTTGGTCTAAAATGCCATCGGAGATAGTCACATCATAGTGAACAATTTCCGCCAGCACTTTCTCGACATCAATGATTTCAACGATTTGAGATGAATCACCATCTTTCACTTGGGTGATGGCAGTTAGGTAATTAGAACGGCCAGATGTAGACGGCGGTGGCTGAATCTCAGTCCATGCGGTATTGATAATGTTACGCACAGGTCCAACAAGGAAGCCCTGAATCGAGCGGTTGTATTCAGTAATGATCAAGTTCTCTTCTTCTGCCTCTCCACGCAATGGTGGGAAGCCAATCGAACAACGCAAATCAATCACTGGTACCGCTTCACCACGTAAAGAAGCCACTCCACGGATGTTATAGTGAGAGCCCGGCAGTTTGGTCAGTGGAGGCAGCTTGATCACCTCTTTCACTTTAAAAACGTTAATCGCAAACAACTGGCGACTATTTAACGTGAACAGCAAAAGTTCTAGTCGGTTTTCACCCACCAGATTTGTGCGCTGATCAACCGTATTTAACACTCCGGACATACCACTACCTAACCTTGAATCACTACCTTCCACTCTCTACAGAAAACCGTGTTGAAACAACAAAGTAAACTTTTTTATGAGTGTTCTACCATACTTACGGAAATTACATTAATGCCATGGATATAGCAATGAAGCAGCGCTCAGATTGATGTTTTCAGCACTGGGAAGATCGAAAAAGGGTGAACGACACCGATCACCCCTTAAATAACGCTATGAATGTAGGAAAAATTAGCCTTCAATCACCTTCATCAGCAGTTGACCATCGTACAGCGCTTGCTTAATCAATGCGGCTCCGGGCATAGTCGCTTGTTTGTAGAAACGAGATTCCACCAGCTCAAGATCTTGATGGTAAACTGGAAGACTTTGCTCTTCTATACAACGTCGAACGGCTGGATAAAGCACATCCTTCGCTTGGTTGATAACCCCACCGATGAGAATTTTTTCTGGGTTGAACAAGTTAATGACTATTGCAATAGCCGAGCCTAAATAGCGACCCAGTTTATCAATCACGTCAACCGCAAGAGGATCGCCGTTCGCAGCAGCTTCACAAATGCTCTCGATACTCATCTCTTCTTGCTCTGCAAGGATAGAAGCTTCGCCATTTGCAATGCGAGTGACCACTTCTTCACGGATAGCCTGTGAACTGGCCACAGTTTCCAAACAACCAATATTGCCACAGTGGCAGCGCTTGCCGTTCGGGTCAATTTGGATATGTCCTAATTCACCAATGTTACCGTGTCGGCCTTGCAGCACTCGACCGTCCAAGATAATACCAGCTCCTAAGCCGTGGTGGATGGAGATAAGAACCGAGTTATCGTTATCTTGAGAATGACCAAACAGTTTCTCAGCTAACGCCCAAGCTCGTGTATCGTTAGCAATAAAAACAGGTAAGCCTGTTGCTTTATAGATCTCAGGACCTAGCGCTAAATTCTCAACATTGTAATGTGGCATCTGCAATACAATGCCCTGCTCTGAGTTCACCAGACCAGGTAACGTAATGGCGATACTGGTTACACGGTCAAGTTGATCGGCGTAGGTTTGGAAGAATTCATCAATTTCGTAGAGTAAGCGTTCCAAAACATCATCTTGATCGCGCTCGTGGATATCGATTTTGGTATCAATCAGAACGTCACCGCCAAGCTCATGAAGAGCGATGGTCAAGTAGCCGCGACCTAAACGCATCGACAAGAATTGCCAACCTTCATTATTGACCTGCAAACCCACCGCTGGACGACCACGGCTGGTGGCTTCCTGAACGGTTGTTTCATGAATCAAATGGGCTTCAATCAACTCTCGAGTGATCTTAGTGATACTCGCAGGCGCAAGCTCACTTTGCTTGGACAAATCGATTCGAGATATTGGACCCTTGAGGTCAATTAGTTTGTATACACGACCAGCATTGACCTGTTTGATATGATCAATATGGCCCGGTTGAGCCATGTACATCTTGCACTCCGAAATTTTATTACGGGATAATTTTTTTACTTTGCGAAGTAATTGTGAAGTGAATTGATAAATCCCCGTGACAAGCATCACGTATAAACATGTTTGTTTGTGTATTCAATCAAATAACGAGAAATCTACTCCTGTTAAATTGTTTGAAAAATGACTTATTTTATTCGTCAAATTAGGTAGCAATACCTGCGACAGGATGTTTTTTCAGTACTTTGACCTGAATACGAACAATCTGTACACACTATGCATATACTTAGCGAGAGTAGAATTCGATTTATCTCACCCTACACCTGCATTCTTCGGAGAATCTATGACTTCTATATTAAGAAGAACAAAAATTGTCACAACGCTTGGCCCTTCAACCGATAAAGACAATGTCCTTGAGGAGATCATCAAAGCGGGAGCCAACGTCGTCCGCATGAACTTCTCTCACGGTACCAGTGAGGATCACATCCTACGTGCGCAAAAAGTCCGTGCCATCGCCGCGAAACTTGGTCGCCAAGTCGCTATTCTCGGTGATCTTCAAGGCCCTAAAATTCGTGTTTCCACATTCAAAGATGGAAAAATTCACCTCAGTGTGGGTGATAAATTCACGCTAGACAGCGACTTACCAAAAGGCGAAGGCAACCAAGAGTCCGTTGGCTTAGATTACAAAGAACTGCCACAAGACGTCTCACCTAACGACATTCTGTTGCTTGACGATGGTCGAGTACAACTACAAGTAACCAGCGTTGAAGGCAATAAAGTTCATACCCGCGTCACTGTTGGAGGCCCTCTTTCCAACAACAAAGGCATCAACAAAAAAGGCGGCGGTCTGTCTGCAGATGCACTAACAGACAAAGACAAGGCCGATATCCTAACAGCGGCTGAAATCAAAGTTGATTACTTAGCAATCTCATTCCCTCGCAACGGCGAAGACATGAACTACGCACGACGCTTGGCTCGCGATGCCGGTTTAGAGGCAAAACTTGTCGCTAAAGTAGAGCGCGCAGAAACCGTCGCAAACAATGAATCGATTGATGACATTATCCTTGCTTCTGACGTAGTCATGGTAGCGCGTGGCGACCTTGGGGTAGAAATTGGCGATCCAGAACTTATCGGCGTACAGAAAAAGCTGATCCGCCGTGCGCGTAGCTTAAACCGCATTGTTATCACTGCAACCCAAATGATGGAATCTATGATGGCCGCACCGATGCCAACTCGTGCAGAAGTGATGGACGTTGCCAACGCCGTGCTTGATGGTACAGACGCTGTTATGCTCTCAGGTGAAACAGCTGCGGGTTTATACCCAGTAGAAACCGTTAAATCCATGGCAGAAGTCTGCATGGGTGCAGAAAAGATGTCGGAAGCAAGTCTGTCGACTTACCGATTGGACCGCACGTTTGCGACCGCAGAAGAGACCATTGCAATGTCGACCATGTACGCCGCTAACCATATGGAAGGCGTGAAGGCGATGGTGTCGCTCACAGAGTCGGGCCGCACAGCACTCATGATGTCTCGCCTAAGTTCTGGCCTACCGATTTTTGCACTGTCTCGCAATGAATCAACGCTAAACCGTGCAGCATTATACCGTGGCGTTACACCCGTATTCTTTGACTCAAAAGGCGGTGCTGGTTTGACGACAGCTCATGCTGCGATCGTGACATTGAAAGAACAAGGTCTATTGGATGAAGGCGATCTAGTCATCTTCACACAGGGCGATGTGATGGACGTTGTGGGCTCAACAAACTGCATGCGTATCTTGTCGGCATAAGCAGAGTTACTCCCCTCTCAAACAAAAAGAGCCCTTTATTTTATGTACTCAATTAAGGGGCTCTTTTTATCTCGTTCGAAAAACTTAGTCTTTCTTATGTCTCCGAAGGGTAGGAACGCGATATCAACGTTGGACGATTGAAAAAACCACCAGTGATTAATACAACGTCTTCGCTGAAGAACTCAACAGAAATAGGTCTCGAGCTGTCTCTTTTTAAATCGGTGACCACTTGGGACATATCAAAAAAGTGTTTCTCAATTAGGCTTTCACTGAATGCCTCTTTCGTATTCTTAACGGCAATATTGTAAGAGCAGAACTCAAACTTATTCTTGTTGCGATCGAGTATCTTGGCGTCAAAAGAGAGCAAGAGTGAGTCTTCGGTGCCCGGCGAGGAGAACTGCATAACAGAAAACTGATTATTGCTAAACTCCATCGAGCTCAAGATATCCAGTTTTATCTTCCCATGTTCTTCTTCATACACTTTGTAATTGTAAATAAACTTGAGATTGTGTTGCTCGCCCTCCGATTTGCTGAGGAAAAAACAACCTAAAAGTAGCAGTGAGCTCAATACTAGAGCGGTATGCGCCTTATTTGAATTGGCTAAGAATTTCTTTAATTTTTTCATCAGCAGTGTCTATCGAAAGTGTGTAGTTATGTGCATATTTTTTACTTGAAGAGTTATTAATGAACAAAGAAAAGTAGACCTCTCCTTCTTCTTGGCTATAGAAAACAACCATATTCTCATTAATACTTTCTAATGCTGACCATAAGTACTGAGGAACATGGTCACGTTTAGCGTAAATCAACTTAACGCTCGCTACTTCTCCCTCATGAGTAGTGACCACCTCATAGCTAGGAGAAATTAGCATTTCCTCTAAATAAGGTGTGGTTTGTGAAAGTCCGGGCTTGAATAAATGATCGAATAGAAAATAGGCACTTGCAGAAAGGTTAAATGCAATCAACAGAAGAATTATCGTCTGTGCTTTAAGCTTGAAAAATGAAAATGTCCCTGATGCAACGCTCTCAATATTGTCCAGTTTGATAAATGAGCCATCGACAAAAACATTCAAAGGTGTATTTAAGCTATATCCCAACCCTCTGTGCGCGATAATTTCAACGTTCGCACCAATTTCGGATATAGACTTCCTTAATAAAGAGATACTTCTTTTAATTGATCCCTCTGTAACGACTTTATCTTTCCAAACGGTTTGTAAGATTTCTTCTTTAGAAACAATATCCCCTTTATTCTTTAAAAGTAATAACGCCAGATTTAGCTCATTGGGTTGTAAGAAAACACTTTTTTGACGATAAAAGATACGACTCCCAGAGCTGTCAAACTTAGAGCCTATCCCAAAAGGG
>NZ_JAHGAH010000220.1:0-10394 GCF_030248475.1 Vibrio sp. D173a | reverse complement strand
GCCACTTCTCATTTAAGAAGTCGCACAGCAGTTGGTCTTCACACTGTTTGTAGTTTTTGTTGTTTGGCTTGCGGAAATACGCACCAATTTCGTATTTACTTAAACTAATACCAACCACTTCTAATACGTCCAACACATCTTCTGCTTTCATGTCTAGCGCAATGCGCAGCTTCATGAGAATCATGTTGTTAGTCAACGCGACTTCTGGCTTAGGTTGCTCGCCGTCTTTTTTGCCTCGCTTGAGGTTAATAAAGCCATTTAAGAATACCGCTAACTCTTGATCCTTCATCTTAACGCTAGATTTGTCGCTTTCATCTTTTAACCAGTTTGCCACTTTATCGTGAGCCACAGTGACTTCGGCCTGCCCGAAAGCTTTCATTATCTGTGCGTTTTTAAGGTTTAACGCGTGTTGGATACGACGTAAAATTTCGTTGTTAGTCACTAGGGATTCCTAAAATGAGTTCTAAGGGTGAATAAAAATCCATCAATTACATGCGAACTGTGGGTGTCTTTATTCAATAGCGTGGTTGACGGTGACTCTAACAGAGAATACGTTTCTTCGGTAGGTTAAAAAATGGAGATAAGACGGCCTATTCGAACTAGTTGGTGAAGTTGGTAAGACCCCACTTTCATAGACACTATGCTGATTAAAAGAAGTAGTTCAAACCATCTCACTGTGATTTGTGAGGTTGAACGTTACTGGCAAGGAATGTGGCAGAAACGGTTTAGATCAACAGAACTAAACCGTTTCTATCAGGTTAGAAAAAGGTTCTTCAAACCATAAATCGCACTTTGGACCTATCTATCTAAAACTTGGGATAATCGCTGGAATTCCTGGTAGTAGACCAACCAACGCCATTACACTTGTTAGCACAACAAACATAATGCCAGGCAACACCCAACGGCTCATTTTACTCAGTTCCCCACTACGCTCTTTACAGCCGACTAAGCCTAAGTTATCTAACAGCATGGTGAGCGACCAGCCAAATGCAGGGTTAACTAACGCTGAAGAAAATACAACAATCGCCGCCGATTGTGTGGTTTTCCCTTCACGCGTCATTTCCATTCCCGCTTCTAGTAAAGGAACAAATACCCCAACAATGAGCGCAACACAAAGTACTGGTTGCCAGATCGCTAAATCCATTGGGTAGCCCCAAACAGCTGCGATGATACAAAAAAGTGCTGTCAGCAAAGCGCCGGCAGGAATAGGACGTTTAGCGATAGCCGCCGGAACGATATAAGTCCCCCATGAAGACGTAAAGTTAGTACCACCGAGCAGAGAGCCGAACGTCTGACGAATTGACGCGGTGGTCATGGTATCGTCGATGTTCATATGTACTTTTTCTGTACGCTCTGGATAGCTGATTTTTTGGAATACTTGATGTCCTAGAAAATCTGGCGACCACATGGCTACGGCCAAAATAGCAAAAGGCAGTACCACCATGAAATGTTCAATCGTCGGTAAACCTAGCATCCAACCCGTATCTTCTCCCCACCAATACATAGGGTTCATGTTGGGTAAGCCCGGCTCAGTTTGAAAAGAAAACGGCGCGCCCATGGCAAAAGCTAAAGTGCCGCCTAGCAAGCAACTAAGAGGGACAGCTAGCCAACGTTTACGAAAATGTTCCAACAGCGCATATAGAATTATGGTGCAAAAGATCACTACAAAAGCGATGTGACTCATCCCTATCCCCTCTGCCCATGCGAACAGTTTTTTCACTTGAGAGACGGTTCCAACAAAGCCAAGGTAGAGTAATAAGCCGCCACACACGCCTTTACTGGTCAGGTTTGCCAGCATACTGCCACCCTTACTAATAGCTAGCAGTATGCCAAAAGCGCCAATCAGCAAACCAAAGGCCATAGGGTGCCCACCAGCAGCAACAACGATAGGAATTAATGGAATGAGTGGGCCGTGTGTACCCGCGAGGTTTGCGGTCGGCAATAGAAAGCCTGAGAAAAGAATAATGAAAACTGAGGCTATGAGCAGTTCATATCGAACATTTTCTAATATAAAGCCTTCATTGAGCCCTAGCGCCCCAGCAAAGGTTGCGGCTATGGCTCCCACCATAACGACTTTGCCAATGGTCGCGGCCATCGCTGGAATGGCATCTTCTACCTCGAATCGGTAGTCTTTGAACGGCAAATTGGGACGCCAGCGTTTAGGCGCCATGATTTGCAACTCGTGCTCTAAATATTGCTCTCGGGAATCAAATTCCGATCGTGGCTTATGTTGTTGCTCATAAGTGAGTTCAGCCTCATTGGCTTGAGGCTTATCTGTTCGTATCTGTACGGACTCTAAAGTACTGCTCATAGTGATTCCTTTCGTTCACACTCTAAGGTGTGTTTTTCCAACCAACGTTATTTACTCACCAAACGAAGATTAAGCAGTTGATTGCCTACATTCTCTTCTACAAGAACTCGATGAAGGATGTTCATGAATCCTTGAATTTCAGTTGCTAGTACCTTATACCAAACGAAAAAATACAAATAGTGTCAGATAGTTAGACATTAGTCGTAGGTTGAGAGCTAACGGTATAAGCGTTGTGATGGTATTTGATAGGAACAGTCTCACGGTCTTTGGCGAGAGCGAACAAAAGGTGTGGAAGCGTGGTGAGCCAACCGCAACAGAAAGCTTGGGTTCGCGGCTTGTTATCCAATTAAGAAAGGGGCTCTCATGGCCCCTTTAGTCTGTTGATTCATGTATCGCAATTAGTCTAACAACGCATCAACTGGATAACCTCTTTCGAAACACTCTCTGCTTCAATGTCTTCCAGCGTACCAGCAACAAACTAATGGCGATGAAGATATAAATCGTTGGTTCTGCCACCTCTGACTTCACCGACCAATAGAAGTGAATCGGTGCCAATATCGCCGCTAAGTAAACCCAGTTATGCAGCTTTTGCCATTTAGGCCCCATCTTGCGTTGCATGGATTGAGTCGAAGTCACCGCCAGAAGTAACAAGATCACCCACACTGCTGCACCAACGGTCAAATAAGGGCGTTTGACGATTTCGGAGGCAAGCAAACTCCAATCTAACCCTAAATCAAGAACAGCAAACGCAACCAAATGAAGTACTGCCCAGAAAAAGCTGTATAGCCCAAGTAGTCTCCTAACTCGAACTAACAAACCCTGCTTAGTCCAACGCGCAAACGGAGAAACCAACAAGGTAATAAACAGCGTATTTAGCGCGCTAATACCCGTGTAATGAATGATGCCTTGAACAGGATCACCACCTAAGTTGTCGGTATTAATCGCAATTACCAGCAGACCTAAGAAACCCAGAGAGACAAGGTGGATCAGGACTTTAAGCGCAATGATGTGTTTTGGCGTCAGCTTTCTCAATAGAACTTCCTCAGATCCATATTCTTATAGAGATGTGCTACTTCGTCTTCGTAGCCGTTGAACATCAATGTTGGCTGTCTGCGAGTGCTGAGCACACTGCCCTCCCCGATGAATCGCTCGCTTGCTTGGCTCCAGCGTGGATGGTCAACATTCGGGTTCACATTGGCGTAAAAACCGTATTCATTCGGCGCTAAACGATTCCACGTTGTTGGCGGCTCTCGGTCGGTTAGACGAATTCGAACAATAGACTTGATGCTTTTGAAGCCGTATTTCCAAGGTACAACTAAACGAAGTGGCGCACCGTTTTGTGGAGCAAGCGTCTTACCGTACAAACCCACAGAAATCAGCGCGAGCGGGTTCATTGCTTCATCAAGACGAAGCCCCTCGACGTAAGGATATTCAATGCTGCTAAACGAACCTTGAGCTGGGAACTGTTTCGGGTCGTAGAGGGTTTCAAAAGCTACGTATTTCGCGCTGCTTTTTGGGTCCGCCATTTTTATGATGTCCGCTAAAGGAAAACCAATCCACGGAATGTTCATGGACCACGCTTCGACACAACGTAAGCGGTAGATACGCTCTTCTAGTGTGAACTTACTAAAGATATCGTCGTAGTCGAGCTTGATTGGGTTATTCACCAAACCGTCGATCTCTACCGTCCATGGGTCAGACACGAACTCAGAAGAGTTTCTCGCAGGAGCAGACTTATCGGTACCAAACTCATAGAAGTTATTGTATTTCACGATCTTGCTTTCAGGAGTAAGGGAAAGATCCGCTTGATACTGCTGTGGCTTTGCTGCGCTAAGGTCAATTCGATTGTCTGAGACTGGCTTTTCCTTTGACGCGAAGATGTCCAAAATACCCGCTTGCGCATTTGCAGCGAGCGGCATACCGACAACCGCAATGCCAAGCTTTTTCAGTATTTCACGACGCTCTTTATAGACTGACTCTGGCGTCGCTTCGTTTTCAGATAAAGCCCAACGATGATTCTTCTTAATCCACATAATCTTCCCCGAATGTGTTCATAATTTAGTAAATAGCGAACTGGTAATACGTTGATTAAGAGAGACCGTAGCAATGGCATTTCTATTTCATACAAAACGAAAAGTCGATATTCAGGCGGGTTCGATACTTAACATCAAGGACATTTAAGAGTGAACTAACTCCTCTGCATCATGTCCAACGGTTTTTACAATAACTAGTATCGTATTATGTCTGTATTATTGCTCTCCACCGCACTCATCTCCGCAGCCGAATCATCGTTAACCCATCAATTGGAGCAAAACACTGAACGCTCTGATGTGGTCACTGTTAGTGTCGACACTAAAAAACTTGGCACATTCTATATCCTGCCAGCAAGAACACTCGCAGATGGCAAACAGCCTACTTTAACCTGCATTACTGCGAGTGGCAGTCGTTCTGATATTAAGTACCAAACGGATATCCAATGTGACCATGTCGATTGGCAATTACCGCTTGTTAAAATTGGCCATGACGGCTTTGATATCGCTGATCAAGTCGATAGTTATTCCCCAGATAAAGGATGGCGCTTTATCAGTGAATTCAACTCTCTGCCACGATTTTCTAAACACAATGATGAACCTATACCCGCTCAAGTCTGTTCTCCAAACAACCAATGTAACTGGATGCCAGATGAAAGCCAGCCGCCACTGTTTATGATCTGGGGCTTAAAGCCTATCGAACTGGATATCAACGGTAAAACAATAACAGTCACCACAGATACTGATGAGATTTTAAAAACCATGTCAGACTGGAAACCTGCGCTTGAGTCTCAGCTGGCATACCTAATTAGTTTGTTTCCGAACAATAAAGTAGAAAAGTGGGATATCGCTTTTTTTAGCCGAGATAAACAATCGGGCAGCGTCAGTGGTGCAGCAGGTAGCGATAAAATTCTTGTTAACGCCTTACTAAACAATGGTGAACTAGAAGATGATGCAATGCCGATGCTGCTTAAGATTGCAGCTCACGAGTCCATGCATTTACTCGACACAACTTCGCCAATGTGGGCATCTGAAAGTCTTGCTGAATACTATGGTATTAAGTCTTTAGGCAAGACGCGTTATGACTTTACCGATCCTCAAGCAGAATGGAATGACTTTAAGAAGCGCTTCCCCTTTGCAAGTACCGGGCTATTAGAGGCCAATGACCGCGTGTCAAAAGACCAAATGTACCAGTATTACCCCTTGTTTTACGTTAAGGGCCCGGCATTTTGGCAATTGGTTGATCAGAGTCTAATGGCTAAAGGAAAAAGTTTAGATACGCTATTACCGACTCTGACTTTCAACAAAGATGGGCACCTTTCCGAAGCTTCCATCTCTGACATTACTGGCGTCATCGGTAAACAAAAGTGGCATGAACTTGCGAATCTTTATTTGTAAGACGCGTTGCTTGTGAGGTTTAGTATCTATAAATAAGTAGACTAAAGAATTGGACCTATGAGCTGCGTTTTGCCATAGGTTCAGTTCATCTCGCATGTCTGGACGTGGCAGTGGAATAACGATTTTAAACAGCAAATTTCTACTGCGTTCTTCTCTGATAATGATAAGAACTCAGAACCAGAATTATCGAGAACACCTATGTTTATCCATCATGTAAACGGCATTGACTGGCTGGTGATTACCGCCTTTGAAGAACTGAAGCCTCTATTTATTGAAGACGCTGGTTCGATTCCCGCTTGCTTCTCTATCACCAGTGAATTGAGCCTGATAGATCAAGCCAAGCGCACTTATGGATACTTGCCACCACTCCGCGGCGTAATCACGGATACTGGCACCTTTCAAAGCCAAGATAACGAAGAAGATTTGAATCCACAACTTGCCTGCATAGTCGAGGGGCGTGGCCGAGTGTTCATCTATCACGGCGGCTTTGTCGCCTTTGTGGATGACGAACAAACGTTTATTACCCGATTGGACTGAACATGATTCAGTGAGTTGGAATTGGCGAACTGGCATTCGCAGCTCTGATTCAGACGGTAAACGTAGACGAAAGGCTGTATATTGAAGCTCGTAATATAGAGCCTTAGATGCCCAATCAACGCGACTTACTTTCTTCGAACGTCGCTCTTTATATCGTAGCTGATTTGCTTCTCTACGTTCTTTAGTTGAGTTCCTGCCTTATGAAACGCCTTTTGGATTGCTGTAGCAACATGACGTTGGCCCTCTCCGGTTAAAAAGTTTGCTCTGTCTTGGCTTGTTTCAAATACACAGATGATTTTTAAGCTCTGTGGGAAGGAAGAGTAATTGACCGTATGAGTCACCCAAACAAAGCCTTCATAGCTTTTTAATGTATCTTCACAAACGTCGGTTAACACCTCTCTAATTTGGTTTTCGATCTTCTTATCTGACTTACGCATAAAGCAAACTTCCTATTTAACGCCTTTAAAAAGTGTTCGTTCACATTGATTGTGACTGCAGGGTACCTAAAGTAATTAAGCAGTCAAGCCAATGCAGTGGCACTTTGAAACGGTAAAGTGACACTGCACATTGGTATAACTAACATGTTTAAAAACAAGGCGTTTTCTGACTATTCTGAAAAATGAATCGTTGTTCACGTTTCAGGTCAGAATATTTATTGATACCAGCACTCACAAAATCAAAAACGTTGAAATGATGAGTTCTACATTTTGATGAAGTGTGTTTATTCGCTCTTCTCAGAGTTTTTGATTTTTTTTGCAATCCACTGGTGCATGTGAAGTCCTGTTTTACGCTTAAGTAAAAAGTCAATCCCAGCTAAAATTAATAATCCAATTATTGTTCCCATTATGCTCTCCAATTACAGTTAAAGTTTGTAAGCCAATCTAATAAGTAAGAGGTAAACCTCAATCAACTCATTGATTTCATCATCTTTTCTATGTTGAGTCCGCCAAGTTCTTCTAGATTTGATTTAAATTTCTCATCTATCGATAACTGACGCTCTACTTTCTTAAGTTCCTTCTCGAGGAAATTTTCAACCTCTCGAGATACGTTGAACATCAGCCCCTGCTCACGCGCAGATTTCCTAGCTCGTTTCAAGCGAAAATCTAAATCTGACGAGATTTTAATGTTCAGCGATACTTTGGACTTTTTCTTTTGTAATGACATGGCGTCCCTCCCAACCTGACCCGTAAAACTATAAACTTTTCTACCTTTTTTGCAAGAAAAATATCGTTTATTGTGATCTAGATAAAGATCAGAACACAAGAAAGCTCCCCTGATATGGGGCAGTGATTAGCTCAATTGTACGCAAATAGCAGGGTTGTTTTATGAGTGGTTTGCTCAAGCGCTACAGGCTTTCTACTTACAAAGCTGGCTCGTGGTATGGTTCTGTATACTTGACTATCACTGCCAGTGGCAACGGGATTGGCTTTCTGTGGGAAAAATTAGATGCTTATTGTAAGCCGTAGGATCTATTTTTGTGCTGACGGTTCTAACCGTCAGCACATTAGGATTTCAATCGAACAATAGAATTAGAGAAGTAATTATTTCGATGCTATGCAGCAGCTGTGGATCATTTTATGCCGCAACATCACTAATATTATTCTGATATCATTTAATTAGAAATAAATCTTTCTTTAATTCCGATCTCGCAGCCTATTAACAATAATTCAGATAGTTCTACATTTAAATAATATCGTTCTGGTTGACTCATCGCTTGTTGAAACGCGTTAATACATCTATTTATTCGCTCTGGCTTCGAATAAGGGCTTTCTTGCCATTCAATACGAATCCTCTGATTCGTATGCTTTTCCACCCCACTTAGGCTATGCTGTTTGGAACTTAACTTGTAGGCTGTGACTTGCTCGAAAAAGAAGATTTCATTAGCAAAACATGTATTAGTTGAAAGTAGCGCTAATAATAATAATTTATTTTTCATTATAAATTTACTCTTGGGAGATTTAAGTTAAAAACTTAGACATTAACTATAAAATTATTCACCCCATAAACATGTGGAAATATAATTTCTTGCTCATTATCAAAAAGAACGAGTTTCAATCGTCGTATTTTTAGAAGGAATAACTAAAACATCTATTTTTATCTTATGCTATTGAAAAAAGATTGAATTACTGGTACTACCAACAAATCTGACAATGATCATGTTTAACGTGGTTAGTAATTACAATTAAAACTAAAGTTCCAACTATCAATAGAATACTGGTGCGACATAAATAAAGTGATGTTTTTATCATTAAAATACCTCCCCTCTCTCAATTATTGTATTTCATCATCCCCTAATGGATTAGGTGTATTAACTTACTACTATCATCAACATTCACTTTGTAAGAACGCCTTATGCTTTATTGAATTACTCGATTTATAAATCAATCGTATTTTGATAATATTTCCTATTCTCATCCAAACGAACTATATGGAGAATGGTTTTGGGGCTAGATACTGCTTACATCCCTGTTGCAGAAGAGGACATAAAGTACTTCGTTGAAGACGTTTGTAACAACCCTGATTTGGTTGAACAAAGAGTGAATCAACTCACGCCTTCTGAGCAAGAAAGAAATTTTCTCACTCATACGCTGTATAAAAACCTCTTAGCTCAGACTGAAAACGACCCATTCGACAGTCATTTTGGTTTTACTTCATGCTGTATTTTGGCGTATCTGTCTCCCTACTATTATGACAGAGGGCAATCGCTAGCAAGATTGGTAGATGAGTTCGGTGGTGAACAATCAGAGCACTTATTTTCGCTATTAAGTCGTTTCCAAACCTTCTTTTCGACCGTTCCTCACTGCGGTTATTCGGGCGGCCCTAACTACTGCTCCGGCTACTACGTACGTAAAGAAAACATAACACCACTACTCGATGCGCTCATGAAATTAGATCGCGCTGTCGGCCCTTTGTTTGAAGAAGACAGTGGCCTTATTAGAGCACTCAAATACGCACAAAAGCATCAGACAGGCTTACTTGAAGCCTTCGACATACAAGTCCCATCCAGTGGTGAATTTTTCACGAGTCGTTTCAACTTGCGAGCTTGGTATCTTGACAACTTGGATGATGAAAGGATCGAAAAAGAGTGTATAGACACATCATTCACAATTGGCTTTCCTGTGCCATCTTCCAGCATTATCGACATGTTTGATACCGGACCTTTGATATTTGACTGGGTCCGCTCTGAAAATCTGTTACCCATCTTTGAAAATGATCCTGATCCCAAGAAAGAACGAGCGGTCAGCGGCCAATTAGAGATCAGACTGATTTTTGAAGAAACGACACCACTGGTTGTAGTGCGAACGACACAAAATACACTGCTGCATGCTCCAGAAAACTATGTTGAGAAAATAAGGCTGTCGTTTGAAAAGTACCTTACACAGAATGGGCTAGAGGCGAACTTTTTTGTCTCACTTCATGACTCCGAAAGCATACCAAAAGAGATCAAGTCGTCATCTGATATTGAGGTACGTTATTTTTCAAAACCAAGCTTTATCTTTAGTAGGCACCAATGGCTGTTCACTTTAGATGATGAGAAGTTAACCATGGAGTTTGGATATTCAGGCCGTATGGTGTTGTCCTTAAATGGGGAAAAGATCGATGAGTATCGACTATCGGATAAAGACATCCATAGAACGGTTTACTTCGCTGGGGGGCATTGGTACACCATTAGTGTAGATGCCACACAGTATCGTAATGGTGACTTAGATTTAAAGATTTACAAGGGTGTCCAACCAAAAGCGGAATTTAAGTGTTTCAAAGGCGCAGAGCAATATCCGCTATCTAAAAACCTCGTTTTGATGGCTGGTGAGATGGCGACGATTTTTCTTACCCTCATGACGCTGGCCGCTCGCAAACCAATTCTTATCCCTCCACTACTTTTAATCGGTTTTCTGATGTTTAAGTACAATCAACGTCATCATTACTTTCTTAAGCCCAGTTACGAGTTAGAGGAAGATTCCCAACCGTAGACTTAAAAAGCCCACCGCGTGGCTGTCTCTTATACACAAATCCCCAAACTTATAGCTTGGGGATTTTTTTTGAACTCTTTCAAGTGTGTGTGATCTGATCACTTAGCAATCCTTACTGAAACACTAAGATGACACACTCAGACGCTA
>NZ_JAHGAH010000022.1:0-45043 GCF_030248475.1 Vibrio sp. D173a | reverse complement strand
GATCAAGAGACAGACCGCGTGGTGGGCTTTGATTTATTTACTTGAATAAATTTTCGAATTTTAATAATAGAAAATCTATCAATCCGTTGTATTTAAAATCTAACCCTTAATCTTACACATCTCATGCGAAGGCGTAACTTTGCATTTACTACTAAAATACCCTTCAGAAGACCTACTCATGGAACCAGCATACGAAATACAAGTAGCACATAGCGATAAAAATATAATTGTTTTCATTATATATCCTAGGACTTAATTTCATTTCTCATTTTTAATTGATGATACGAGTCACTTCATAATTTCCATCTCGGTAAATTACGGCAAAGTTACTGAAAGATGTCCCAGTGGAAGTGTAAGGTTTAGCGGTTACGTTTCCATCAGCCGTAGCAACCGTTGCCGTCACTTTAGTAACTAAACAAAGGCCTCTTTCATCATCGGTCCATTGTTGGCCAGCGTTTGCAACATAGGAGCTTTGTAAACAAACAGCAAACTCAACTCGTCCCGACACATGAAACTGAGTGGAATTAGCAACGGTTACAAATGGGTACCCCCAACTGTCCGTGTTCTCATCGTAAGATAGGTTCCCTTCTTCAGCAGACATGGCATTTGCAGACATAAGCAATGAAAACACTGATAATAGAGACAACATTTTTCTATTCATAATAAACTTCTTCACGTGTGTAAATTAAAATTAATTCATTAATAAATTTCGCCGACTTCCTCTGGCGTAATCTTATTTACATTATACTTCTATTAATTAAAACACTGGTAAAATTGAAACCGATATATCTTCAAACACCTCCAATGGAATAAATAAAAATACGGAAAATTTAACTTTTCCGTAGTTGCCAATCTTACGAAGTTTTTATCATGAACATAACTACTGACCTAATAGTCACTCGTTAATTAAAAAAATTTAAAAAGTAAATATAATGAAACTCATGATTTCTTGTGGTTTTAATGACAGATGTAATTTGATGAGTAACTGAGGGGAAAATCAACACAGATAAATTTAAAGGTAGCGGTTTCTATCCGCAATCTAGACTTATAGCTCTAAAATATGTAGTGCGTTTTGTCGTTATTTTTGAGTGATGCTTGGAACAAAGCTGCTGAGGTTTGAGGTCTAGGGGACTCAGGGAGCCCCCTACGTGATTGCTACAAGTAATAATCACTTCACATCCACGCTCAATGTGACGCCGGAAAACGCCGAATACGCGCTGATAAGAATGTAGAGGTCTTGCGATTCCATTCGCGCTTCACAACTCTCGTTGCTGTTGGCACGATAAGGTCGACAATCGTACGTTGATTTATCCGGTCGGCCCCCAGAAAGCGTATACAAATCCGCATCCCCCGCCCCACCAGACATTGACACAACGACGTCTTGTGTTCTTTCAGAAGCGGGTAAAACAAAGATCAATTGGCCATTTTTAGGCTGCTGTAAATCACCGATCACGTCACCAACGGAGATTGTTGGGTATTCCGATGTTGGAGGCTGCTTACCCATTTTACCTTGAGGCAATTGCCCTCCAAAAACTGGCGCAATTTCTGGCCAAATTCGTTCCATCTTAACCCCTTGGTTTTCACAACCTCCATAGTGGTGAAGTGCGACAACCTGATGGCTATCCGATAGAAGAACCGGGGAGCCAGAAGACCCACCAATCGTGTCACAAAAATAACCAGTATCCGTCCCGGTGCCACGGCCGTTTGCACTCGCGACATCTATCTGACAAAGCCCTGAACCATTCTTGTCACTCTCTATCGCAATCTCTTTTGGATTACCTGCACCATGTTGTGGGATGTAAATACCTGAACCGTAGACAGGAGGTGTATCCGTTAGTCCTAGATAACCAAACTGGGCAATGGTGTCGAAGTTGGTCACATTAAACAGAGAGTAATCAAGCGTGTAGTCAGTCTTAATCAACTCATTACCCATGACTTTCACCACGTCATCTAAACTGCCATTACACGTCATACGTTGGTAGTTGAACCACACTTCTGTATTACGCAACTTGCCTGACGTCGAAACGCAGTGGTTATTTGTCATCAGATGGTTTTCTGGCCCCACTCGCCAAGCTGTACAAAGACTTCGCCCGTCGATGAGCAATCGCGCGACGGCATGACTCCAACCAAACTCTGTCGGATGGCTTTCTTCCCAACAAGCAGCATCGCGTCGCTCATTAACACCGCAGGTAGAAAGCGTACCTACTTGTTGCAACTTGTCTTCACTGTAGCCTGCAGTGTAGTAATCAACGGTGAGACTGCCAGACTCAGAAGCACGACGCCATTCAATAGTGACAGCGTCACCAGAAATGGAACGTGCGAAAAAGGGCTCATTACTACCTTCGTGATAAGTCACCTTCTCTGCTGAGTTATCAGAGCTCAATGTAACGGAATCACCAACGCCAAGATTGAATTGGGAGAAATGGACTTTGATAAAGCTCGCACCTGAATGATGGAGCTGATATTTGACGGTGTCGTGGTTCTCTTCTGTATTGGTAAATGTATAGGCATGTTCAATTTTGTCCGCCACTTGAATCAATTTTTCCTGAGAAGTCGCCAGCGAAGAAAAGAGCAACGTCGCTAAGAACAAACCAACCTGTATCCTCGGTATTTTCATGATATTTGTCTCTTTAAGAAGTGCGAATCTGAGCCGCTCAAGTGACTTCAGTTGAAGGCATTCACTGAAAGTACAAGCATTCGTCTAGGGAAACGATGGAAGTTCGTCGGGAACCAGCAACTCAGAATTATTTGGGATTGAGAGATAAAGCCCACCCGAAAGTGGGCTTAGTGATGAGCGTTAGTAGTTCGCCTGAATCGTCATACCGCTGTAGCTAGAGTATGCATGAATCATGATGTGGTAACGTCCACTTTGAGGCGCCGTCACAGTACATGTTTCGTTGTTGCCGTATTTATATGGTCGGCAATCCCAGCTGCTGCGTGTTGGTTTCGAACCAAAGCGAACGTAGAGGTCAGCATCACCACTACCACCAATGGTTTGAACAGTTAGACGTTGGCCTGCCTCTAGGTCAGCATAGAAATAGTCCATCGCACCTGTTGCGCCGCTCAAGCCATTCACTGGAACACCAGAGGTTAGCTTGCCTTCTGGATCTGGCGTTGGATTTGGACCACCACAATCTTGACCACAGTCAGAATCCGCCAAGCTATAGAGCAACTTGTTTACGCTTCCGCGAGTGTCTGTGACTTTTCCATTGGATGCTCGTTCAGCAATCAGTGCCTCTAGCTGGCTTGGTGATAATGCACTGTTTTCTTGAAGATATAGCGCTGCGACACCGGCGACATGTGGCGTTGCCATTGAGGTGCCACTGATGGTTTTGTAGCCACCATCATACCAAGCAGATTTGATTTGCGAGCCCGGTGCAAACACATCGACACAGCTACCCCAGTTTGAAAAATTCGAACGTGAATCTGAGCTCGTTGTGGAGCCAACGGTCACGCCAGAAGGAACGCGAGCTGGTGAATAGTTACAAGCATCCGCATTAGAGTTGCCAGCTGCGAGCAGGAAGCTCACCCCTGATTGAATCGCACTTTGCACTGCGCTATCCAACGCTGTGGATTGTCCGCCTCCCAAACTCATGTTGGCAATAGAAGGTCCGGAAGCGTTAGCAGCCACCCAGTCCACCCCGGCAATAACACCGGATGTCGAACCAGAACCAGAACAGCTAAGTACTCTTACACCAACAATATTGACGTTCTTTGCCACACCATACTGGCTGCCGCCAATGGTGCCGGCAACGTGCGTACCGTGTCCGTTACAGTCACTTGAGTCTGAATCATTATCGACAAAGTCGTAACCAGAAACCGAACGCCCACCAAACTCGACGTGTGAATTGTTCACACCGGTATCGATGACATAAGCCGTTACCCCTGTACCATCAAAGTTGGCGTTGTAGTTACTATCAAGAGGTAGGCTGCGCTGATCAATTCGATCAAGACCCCAAATCGCATTGCTTTGATTTGCTTCTACCGAGACTATCGGTTCAAGCGTTAGCATTTTATCTTGTTCGATGTAGTCTACTCGGGGGTCAGAGCGTAACTCATCGAGTTGGTTTGCATTCAATGTTGCCACAAAGCCACTGATGGATCGGTCAAATATGGACTCCGCCTGTATCGAATATAAACCGGACATACTGTCCACCGATTGTTGCGTGGACTGTTGAAAATCTGGAGAGTCGCTCGGCATCATTTGCGGCTGTTTGAAGACCACGATATAACGATCAGCGATGGCGACATCGTCCGGAGCGAGCATCAACGCTGCAGGGGCTTGTTGTAAATCAGAAGCACCTGGCAGATCCGTTGATTGAGAGTAAACGGAAGCAGAATGAAAACAGATTGCCGAGGTTATACAACAAGTAAGTAGTTTCTTTGACATAAAATGTTCCTTGAAATCATAGTGTTGTTGATTTTTACCTAGTACCAAACTGTCAACACGAAAACACAGACAATCAGCGTAATACGCTCAATACGTGCTGCAGTGACGTTACACAATTCAACCTAGAACAATGCGCAACCGGATGCGTAGCTGATAATAATTCGTATACTCAGAAACATGACCAATTCCAAACCTTTCTTGAAATTGAAATGTAATGATTAACTCAGAGTTAGAGCAAACTCCCTAAAATAGAATAATTCTAAACATCGGACTTGTTGGCTGTTATATGTCCTCTACCAACGTCCTATTCGCAAGATAAAACCTCCACTTTTTCTCCAATCTAGAGACTCCATCTCTCAAATTCATTTGATTGCATAATTGACCTAAATCAACGAACCATTCGTTTATATTCTTTGCACAGTTGTAAACAAAAAGTGATCAGAACCGTGGGAGGCAAGCAAAATCAAATCGTGCAAAGTTTGTTCGCTTTTAACATCGTTTTTTGCCATAAAAACCATCGATTTTTTGCGTTTTATCGAAAAAAACGATTGCTATACCGTGGCTTCCAGAGCGTACCAACACGAAGTACGCCGCCCTAGTGAGAGTGAAAAAATCACTTAAAAAGGAAGTTATTATGAAAACTCTTATAGCAGTGAGCGTCTTGTCAGCGCTGTCTTTCGGTGCCTATGCAGAGCGCCAATCCTCAGAGCCCATTAAGGTGATTGAGCCTGTAGCAGGGCTTGATGCGAAAAAAGTACAACTAGGTAAAACGCTTTGGTTCGAGCCTCGTTTATCTGCCTCTAACACTATCTCTTGTAACTCTTGCCATAACATCGCAAAAGGCGGCGTCGATAACCTACCAAGCTCCATAGGTCATAAATGGGCGATTGGCCCTATCAACTCACCAACGGTGTTTAACTCGGATTTGAACTTTGTTCAGTTCTGGAATGGACGAGCCAAAGATTTGCAAGAACAGGCAGCAGGTCCAATCGAGAACCCACTCGAAATGGCCTTTAGCCACCAGCTTGCGATCGACACACTTAAGTCAATCCCCCAATACCGCGAGTGGTTTAAACAAGCCTATGGCAGTGAGACGATCACCATTGATAACGTGACTGACGCGATTGCAACATTTGAGCAGACTTTGCGCACGCCAAACGCACCATTCGATCTTTGGTTGAAAGGCGACAACAACGCGCTAACCACAGCGCAAGTCGAGGGTTATAACCTATTTAAAGCAAAAGGTTGTACTGCGTGTCACAGTGGCCCATTAGCTGGTGGTCAAATGTACCAAAAGATGGGCTTAGTAAAGCCGTTTGCAACAGACAACCCAGATGTGGGACGTAAGGCGATCACCGGTAATGATTTCGATAAATTTGTGTTTAAAGTACCAACACTGCGTAATGTCGAACTCACCTACCCGTACTTCCACGATGGCTCGGTTTGGGATTTAGAAGAAGCCGTAGCAATGATGGCTGACCTTCAACTTGGCCAGAAGCTAACGAAAGAGGAATCTGGAAAAATCACTGAGTTCTTACGTTCATTAACTGGTGACCAACCAGAGGTAACATTGCCTCATCTACCACCATCAACTAACGAGACGGCACGTCCAAATATCTAACTCGGTCGTTCATGAATAACAAAGGAGCCATGGTTGGCTCCTTTGCTGCTTATCAAGCCGCTTTAACACAGCTTCATCTATTGAATATATGACTTTTTCAGTCTCAGCCTCTTGCTGTTATTCCGAGCAATGGCATACCACTCCATATGCACTAACCCAGCTTTTATTAAGAAATACAATGTAATTGAATTTTTTGGACGAGCTTACAGTAAGATATTGATTAGTAGAGTTAAGTGAGAGATCTAAGGATAGATCAAGATGGGATTCAAAACCGTTCAAACACAATCAAATTATATCGATGGCATACTCGTAACAGCAGAATACCACCGCCTGTCGACAAGATTTACCTTGCGAATTGGAGAAGAGATCCTCTATTCAAAACGGCTTTTTATTATCGCGTTTAGAAACGCTCCAATTACCGTTAACAATCGGAGTTATCGAGTAAGGATCATTTGGTGCTTAATTTGGCGATCAAGGTTAACGAAAGACGATACAGTGGTGATAGAAGAACTGATTGATAAACTACGCTCAAAGTCATTATTTACTCTTGTATTCTCTACTATCATGCGAAGTTTAAAGTATGTATTCAGTTAAGCAGTTTCAAATAGCGATTAGCCGCATTTGAAACTGCATTGTGATCAGGCAAGTCGATTAAGCAACATTCACCGACTTATTTGCATTGTTGTCTTGTTCAAAGAACTCTTCATGTAGCGCACAAATCGCTTCTTTATACTCGTCGTCACTCACAACAAACTGTACGTTAACGTTTCTCATTGATGAATGGAGAGCAATGGGTGTCACATCGCGATTCATCAGTGCAAAAACGCCTTTGGCTAACGTTTTGTTGGTATCGATTTGGGAACCGATTGCAGAGATAAGAGCCACCATACGCCCTGTAATCGAGGCTTGCGGATAACGCTTTTCTACTTTGTAGCGCACTTTGTTTAGGCTATCGACACTGCCGCCTAGATAATACGTTATTGAATTCGCATTCATCTCTTTACCGATAAGATTGACGCGCGCATCGGCAATGATTTCCATCAGTTCGTAACTGACATTGTCCACTTTTCCAACCATGGTTTGATCAAACAAGTGAAGCGCAAACACCTTCTGTTTTCCTGCGATAATTTCAATCCGGTCACTCTCAGGACGGTAATCGGCCGAGATCAGCGTCCCTTTATGCTCAGGTTCAAAGGTATTTTTGATCTGCAATTCAATACCACTTTCTCGTAAACCCGCCGCAGCATTGGGGTGAATCGCTTCCATGCCAAGATTAGCCAATTGGTCGGCAACATCGTAATTGGTAAATCCGATCGGATTAACACTGTCGACTCCCACCACTCTTGGGTCGGCAGAGCTTAAGTGGTATTCCTTATGAATAATCGCTAAATCCGCTTTGGTTGTTGCGGCAATTCGGCTGAAAGTCATCTCACTGTAGCCACGATCATAGGTATGCATTAACCCTTCTTTGCAATACGCATAGCCAGTAACAATCGGTAACTCTTGGGTGACGTCAATATCTTCAAAGGCATCAGAGATGTATTCATCCAACGTTTTGGGCTGTTGGTTATCCCAACCAGAGAGGTCGACAAATTTAGCGTTGATTCCCATATTTTTGAGCTTCAACGCGGTGTTATAAGCGCTATGTGCTTCACCAATTGAAGAGAGAAACTCGCGGATCTGCGGCAAATAGTGACGCAGAGAAAACTGCCCATATTGACAAGTTTCTAGGATGTTGGTGACACATGTTTTTGCTTCCGCAATTCGGGAACGAATGAACTTATCCGCTCTCATTCTATTCATCGGATCTGCAAAAATGTGTTCATTAGTGAGTAGCATGCGGCTTTCTACGTAGGCTAAAGTGTCTTGCCACGCTTCATCTCGCTTAGCGATAAGCTGATAGACACCGGGTTTACTGGTCTTTTTGCATTCCAATAGAGCGTCTGTCATTCCGCCATAAGCAGAAACAACAAAAATACGGTTATATGGGTTTTGTGGACGAAGGAGAATGTTGTCGAGCACAGCATCAAACGCTGTCATCGAAGTACCGCCGATCTTTTCTACGGTAAATGTCATGAGGGGGCCTTAATGATTGGTCATTTGAAAGAAAGGAAAAAGAAAGGGGTGAAACTTCACCCCGTTTCAAATATTTGAAGAGATTGACTAGTCTACCAGGGGATAAACACCATTCTCATCATGCACTTCCGCACCGGTGATCGGCGGGTTGAACACGCACGCCATGACCATTTCTTTATTTTTGTAGGCGCGTAGATAGTGCTCGTCATTCTTGTCTAGGATGTACAGAGTACCCGGTTTGATTGGGTAAGTTTCACCGCCAACGACTTCAATTTCCCCTTCTCCACTCATGCAGAATACCGACTCTAGATGGTTCTGATAATGAATGTGTGTTTCGGTGCCTTCGTATATCGTCGTGATATGGAATGAGAAGCCCATGTTGTCGTCTTTCAATAACATACGGACACTTTCCCAGTTATCAGATACAACACGTCTTTCGCTATTGCGACACTCATCGAGTGTTCTAACGATCATAATTCTTTCCTTGCTATGATGCTTGTTTGAAATGTTTACTTGCGATGGCTTCGACCGAGCCCTCGAAGATATTAAGCCCTTGAGTGAGTTCAGCTTCAGAAATGGTCAATGGGCAAAAGAACTTCACCACTTCATCATTTGGTCCGGCTGTTTCAATCACCATGCCATTGTCGAAACAGGTTTTTGCAATAGCTCCTGAAATCTCGCCATTCTTACACTCAATACCGATCATCATGCCGCGACCTTTACTCTGAACAAACAGCCCAGGGAATCGTTGAACGGAGCGTTGAATGACTTCTTCAACCATATTTGAACAGCGCTTAATGTGCAGCTCAAAGCGGTCGTTTGACCAGTACGTTTCGAGTGCTTTAGCTGCTGTGACAAACGCGTGATTGTTACCGCGAAATGTGCCGTTATGCTCGCCTGGTTTCCATTTATCCAACTCAGGTTTTAGCAAAACAATCGCCATTGGTAGACCATAACCTCCGATGGATTTCGACAGCGTTACCATATCTGGCTTAATGCCCGAAGGTTCAAAGCTAAAGAATGTCCCTGTTCGACCACACCCAGCTTGGATGTCATCAACAATCAATAAAATATCGTGGGCCTTGCACAGCTTACTAAGTCGTTGCAGCCACTCGTTCGAAGCCACATTCAAACCACCCTCGCCCTGTACGGTTTCAAGTAGAACCGCCGCTGGCTTGTCCATGCCTGCCGAGTTGTCAGTCAGCATGGTTTCAAACAATTTCAAACCATCAATGCCTGCATAACCTTCAAATGGGATTCGCGTGACATTGTTTAAGCTAGATCCCGCGCCTTGGCGATGGTGTTGATTACCCGTTGCTGCAAGTGCGCCTGCAGTACAGCCATGAAAACCATTAGTGAAAGCAACAATACTGCTACGGCCCGTTACTTTTTTTGCGAGTTTGATGGCGGCTTCAACGGCGTTGGTCCCCGTTGGGCCTGTGAATTGCACTTTGTAGTCCAGCGCTCTTGGTTGGAGAATGTACTGATTTAACGCTTCAAGAAAGGCGGCTTTGGCTTGTGAATGCATGTCCAAGCCGTGTGTAATGCCATCCATTTCAATGTACTCAAGCAGTGCTTGCTTAAGTACTGGGTTGTTATGGCCGTAATTGAGAGATCCCGCTCCAGCAAGAAAGTCGAGGTAACGTTCACCTTGCTCTGTTTCTAACCAGCAACCTTTCGCGCTACGAAAAACGACCGGAAAACTGTTTGAGTATGAACGTACGTTGGATTCCTGCTTTTTAAAAATATCCATGATAAGACCGTTATTTGATTCCTATTGGTGGGTTTATTTGAGAGGGATACGATACAAATATTCCGTATCGTGCTTGCCTTTAAAGTGTTTGTCTTCGTCCAAGAAGGTACTCACTTCGCCAGCATTGCCATTTTGCGCATCGAGCTTTTTGAATAGCGCCCAAGACGCGTCGTTTGACTTGGTGATCGTGGTTTCAATAGCGTTGATACTCTCGAGGCCTTCTCGGTCGAGTAAGTTACTGAGCATTTTGAAAGCCAGCCCGTTACCTCTAAATCTTGGCGCTACGGCGACTTGCCAAATGAATAACACGTTAGTCTCACCAGGCTTCTGGTAACCAGAGATGAAACCGGCAATCTCGCCTTTGTGCTCAACTAAAACACAGGTTTTGCTGAAATGGCTAGATTGAAGGAAGTTACAATATGAAGAGTTCATATCGAGCGGAGGACAATCTGCGATCAAACCATAAATATCGTCGCCATCAGACACGACAGGTTCACGAAAAATCCATTTTTTGCTTGGGTCTTCTCCAATCTCTGGATACATCACCCAAGGGGCTGAGGTAATCATGTGTAGATACATATCCTTCGTACACTAATTAAATTTCCTTTTTATTATGCACACTGATAGTGCATGAAAATCAAACAAAGCCGCTCTAAATACCTACTTATTTGATCTATATCGCATTAAGGCCAAATGAGCATGACTTTAAAAATAGTTTGATCTCTAATGTATTTATAGGGTAAAAAATTAATCGAAGCCAAATGAGCAAAACATCGTCAGTTTCGCACTGAGGAATTGTTTCGAGCAGGAAGAGAATGGCAGGCGATTGATGACTAAAGATGAAGAATTCAGATAAGAAAACGGCACGCCGAAGCATGCCGTTTTTTCGTTGTTACGAAGAAAGCTTAAATTACGCTTTCGCTTTCTTCATTGATTTTGATGTTGGGCGAGGCTCATCCATCAAACCTTTCACTAGAGATACCGTTGCAACCAACAATACGATAGTGAATGGCAGACCAGTTGTTACCGCCATCGCTTGTGCAGCCGCGAGACCACCGCCAAGCATTAGCGCGATTGCAACTAAGCCTTCAAATGTACACCAGAATACACGTTGAGGTGTTGGTGCATCTACTTTACCGCCAGCTGCAATCGTATCGATCACAAGCGAGCCAGAGTCCGCAGAAGTGATGAAGAACACCACAACCAGAATAATACCTACGATAGAGGTGATTTGAGACAGTGGCATCACATCTAGCATCGCGAACAGTTTAAGTGGAAGCTCTGCATCAAATACCGCTTGGTAACCATCGTTCACGTATTGGCTGATCGCCGTACCACCGAATGCCGTCATCCATAATACACACACGGTTGATGGGATCAGGATTACACACACGATGAACTCACGAACTGAACGACCACGAGATACACGCGCGATAAACATACCGACGAATGGTGACCATGAAATCCACCACGCCCAGTAGAACGCAGTCCAACCTTGTGAGTAGTTCACGTCTTCACGACCAAATGGCATTGAAAGCGCAGGAACATTCGCAAGATAGGACATGATGTTCTCGAAGAAACCAGTCATGATAGCGACTGTCGGGCCCACGATGATCACGAACAAAAGCAATAGTGCCGCTAAGCCCATGTTGATTTCAGACAGACGTTTTACACCACTATCCAAACCAGCGACTACTGAGATCAAAGCAAGTGCTGTGATGATTACGATAAGCACAACTTGCGTTGTCTCTGTCATCGGAATACCGAACAGGAAGTTTAGACCTGTAGCTGCTTGTGATGCGCCGTAACCAAGAGAAGTCGCAAGACCAAATACCGTCGCAACTACCGCTAAGATATCAATAATGTGACCAACCCAACCCCAAACTCGCTCGCCAAAAAGAGGATAGAAAATAGAACGCATCGTTAGAGGTAAGCCCTTGTTGAACGAGAAGATCGCCAAGCCAAGTGCCAATAGTGCGTAGATTGACCATGGGTGAAGTGCCCAGTGGTAAATCGTTGCTGCCATACCCAGTGCAGATGCCGCTGATGTATCACCCTCTGCTGCGCCTAGTGGAGCCCAGTCAGTACGAACACCATTCTCAACGTTCACACCGCCAAGAGCAGCACTGAAGTGAGACATAGGTTCAGATACGCCGAAGAATACCAGACCGATACCCATACCAGCAGCGAATAGCATCGCTAACCAGCCTGCGTAAGTGTAGTCCGGTGTTGCTTCTGTACCGCCGATACGAACGCGACCAAGTGGCGTTACGATCAGGATCAAACACACCACGACAAACACGTTGCCTGCAGATAGGAAGAACCAATCAAGATTTGACACTAGCCAACCACGCAAACCCGCAAAGAACGGTTCTACTTGTTGTCTGAATGTCAGTGTTAACACTACGAACAGGATGATCGACATACCTGAAATAGCAAACACACGGTTGTGAATATCAAGTCCAAAAGGACCTACTTTTAACGCGACGTTGTCCTGACCAATCTGGTAATCAGTATCGATCGGGTTCACCTTACCGTCGGGGCGTTGTATACCGCCATTGTTGTCGGTGCTCACGATTTATCTCCTTAAAAACGTGACTATATTTAAGTTCAAATTAAGCTTGATGTAGGAAGCCGAGTAATGACTTTCTTGTGTCACTTGCTGCAAAGCTTATGTGCGATCGTTGTGTCGCTTTTAGAAGGGTTGCTCTACTTTATAATTTTACCTTCAACCGTCCTGATATCGCATTGCATTTTGTTATCAGGACGACCAATAAAATTTATCGCCAATGTATTAGCGAGGCGAATAACTCACTGCCAAATCACAGACAACGACATGTCACCGTCAAAGTGGTATTGCAACTGCGCCTGTAACAACTCAGCGGTAGCAAGAGCATCGGTCAGCGCATGGTGTGGCTGATAAGCAGGCAAATGGTAACGCTCACGCGCATGACCGAGACGTACCGAGCCAGGCTTTTTACCTTTGAGCTTGTTCAACCAACCTTCACACTCTCGACGCTGAATGGCGTATTCGATGTCCAACGTATCAACGACTGGAAATTGAATCCCCTCTCCCAGGCTTTTTAACAACGCGTTATTCAAGAATTGACGCTCGATGTTTTTGTAGTGCACCACCACAATCTTTCCGGCTAACTCATCAAGAATGGCTTCCAGAATTTGCTCAAGTTGCGGTGCATTCTTCACTTCAGAATCGGTAATACCGTGAATCACTACCGACTCTTCATTCAATTCTCGATTTGGATTCACCACCCAATGGCGAGATCCGCTGCACTGCACTCGCCCTAGCGTAAATGGCACTAAACCGATGGTGAGAATGGCGTCTTGCTCGGCGTTCAAACCCGTGGTCTCGAAATCGACGGAGACAAACGGCACCTCTTTTAATGGCGTATCACCATTCACAATAGGCGTAGAGTAATAGCGTTTTAATCGAGTATCGTTCGCTTGCTCGGCAAGTTGCTCAAAGAAGAGAGGCCAATCGGGTGTCTGGCTGGTATCAAGCAAATCGCGACTGTCTTGTTTTTGTTTCGAAAACCACATCATTTGCCACTTCTCTGATAACGGAACTTAATGTAGTTCTGCGCGTTGCTGAGGATTTGGAATGCGGCTTTTAAGTTACGGCGTTCAAACTCCGACATTTCTTCTGGCTCGATGTTGTTATCCGGCTCTTCGCCGTTTTCGATATCCAACGCTTGATGTCGGATTCGAACCATGTAGATCAACTCCATCGCGTCTTTTAAGTCCATGCCGCGACCTTTCGGTAAGATGCCCGCATTGTTGATGTCATCTAGACGTTCAAACGAGTTTTGCGAACGAGAGCCAATCGCCAAAGCGTGGACCCGAATTAGATCCGCCATAGGTGCGGTTCCGCGACGCTTCAAGTTAATGGAATTGCGATGACGACCGTCTTTCTCCATCACGAAGTCTTTAAAGAACCCAAGTGGCGGCGTGCGACGAATCGCGTTGTAAGCCATACAAGCTAAGAAGCGGCTATTCTTCTTGGCACGACGGACAATGAATCCACTCAATTGCTCTGCCCATTTCACACGTCCATGTACACCAAGTAAGTCGAAGAATATATTGCTGTGCAGAAGTCGCTCTGGCGTTGGATCATCAATCCAATTCGCAAAACACTCTTCCCATTCGGAGCGCGTTTTACGCCACTCTGGGTTAGTCGCCATGATGTCGCCAGTACAGTAGGTGTAACCGCACTCCGCCAATCCATCACAAATGAACCTCGCAAACTGAGCAAAGTACTCACCATGCAGTGCTGGGTCGTAACTGTTATCCAGAATCAGCGCGTTATCTTGGTCTGTGACGATCAGCTGCTCATCACGCGCCATGGAACCCAAAGCCAACAAACAATAAGGGATGGGCGCTGGACCTAATTCTTGTTCTGCTAACTCTGCCAATCTTTGCTTAAAACTGCTGCCTATCACCGACATTGCACGCCCTACCATATGGGCATTTGCGTCTTCACTTACCATTCGGACAAAGCAGTCTTTCACTTGTTTAGAAACCGCTTTGAGATCTTCGACTGAGTTTTGTTGGAAGATAGAGCTCACAAGCAACAAGCTGTTTTGCGATTCATAACGGACGATATCTGTCATGCTAATTACGCCGATTGGCTTTTTGTCTTTAAGAATAGGCAGATGATGGACGTTGTAACGCAGCATTGTCAGCATGGCTTCAAACACGTAAGCACTGTAGTCGAGCGATACGACGTCGTAGCTCATCACTTCACTTACAGGAATATCACTGTCTCTACCTTCAGCTAAAACACGAACACACAGATCTTTCTCGGTCAAAATACCAAGCAGTTGGTCATCGTCGTCTTCAGTAATGTCTTCTTGTGCGCGGACAATCAAAAGCGCAGTAACGCCCTCTTCCGCCATCAAGATTGCGGCCTCACGCACCGTTGCACTGGCTTCAAGTGTCACTGACTCACGGCTTAAGATCTTGCGCGCTTTCGCTGTAGTGAAGTCATTCCCATCTGACTGGTTTGATACCGCGGTACGCAGCCTGGCGCTGTCTTCCAATTCCATGAAATCGGCAAAGTTCTCAAACTCGTCACATAGCTCAGTGAAAATCTTCTCTGGAATGCAGTAAACCAAGGTGTCTTCGATCGCTTTGGCTGGCATACGGACACGGTTGTTCATCAACAACCCCATTTGTCCAAACAAGCCACCAGCGTCGATGCGGTTGTACAACTCGCCTTTACGGCGGAAGATTTCCACCACACCACTGCGGATCATGTACAAATCACGAATGTCATCGCCTTTCTTGAGAATGTCTGTCCCTGCGCGGTAATACGCGACTTCGGCATTCATTGCGATGTTTCTCAGGTGCTCTTCCGGTAAGTCATCAAAAGGTGGGTATTGGCTAATGAAATTGAGTACTTCTAATTGCTCGGCTTCCATTGTTTATTCCATGCATTGCCTAAACTAAGGCGATAAATATCACCAAGAAAATAATCACACAATAAATAAATCGAGTGGTCAGATAAAAAGATTTGTAACCATCGAAAAGCGGAATAATGACTGATTATTATTGAAACGAGAGCGTTCAAGTCAGCCAGTTTTCATCTAAAAGTCGACAGTAAACAAGGCAATACATTCACACAGAAAATGATAAATTCAGAAGCTAAAGCAATCGTTTTCTTGTGATCTAAATTACATATTGAACGCAAGAACAAAAATCCGTATATTGCGCCTGCCTACGCGGCACACCCTACAATGCACAACGCTATCCTGCTTCCACTGGTGCATTGATATTGGTGTTTAACTACATCCATGCAAAACACACCTTCCTCTTTTTCTCGCTTTTTTAAAGAATCGGGCGCTTTGTTACATCTATCGATCCCTATCATTCTGATGCAACTTGCCACTCAGTCGATGGGCTTTATCGATACCACAATGGCAGGCCAAGTGAGTGCTGCCGACCTCGCTGCGATCGCACTTGGCACCAGTTTATGGCTACCCGTTTCGCTATTGCTTCGCGGCATCATCATGGCATTAACACCTGTCGTGGCTTACCACCGCGGCGCACAAAGTTTGGATAACGTGCGTATCGCATTTATTCAAATGCTTTGGTTGTCGGCGTTCGTTAGCGCAATTTTGATTGTTTACTTGCTGCTTGGTGAAACCATTCTCGTTGGCCTAGGCGTTGCACCTGAGATCATTCCTATCGCCAGCGACTACGTTGTTGCATTGGCATTTGGTGTTCCGGGCATTGCGCTTTTCTATACCTTGAATGGCTTCTGCGAAGGGATGAACAATACCCGTGCACCCATGCTGATTTCAGTGATTGGTTTATTGGTAAACATCCCTGTTAACTACATTCTGATTTACGGAAAATTCGGCATGCCTGCATTGGGGGCGGTTGGTTGTGGCTGGGCTACGAGCTTAGTTTACTGGCTGATGTCTGCCCTACTGTTTAGCTACATCAAACGCCATCATCATTACAAAAACATTCTGCATTTCGCTGAGTTAAGACCGATATGGCAAGAGATCAAACAGCTATTCAAACTCGGTATGCCGATTGGTTTGAACATCGCGGTTTGTGGCAGCATCTTCGCAGTGATTGCTCTATTGATTGGCCGTATTGGTGCTGAGAACGTTGCGGCGGCGCAGATTGCACTGAACATCTCTAGCATGACGTACATGATCCCAATGAGCCTTTCCTTTGGTATCACGATCCGTGTTGGTCATGCCTTGGGTGAACAAAAACTTGAAACAGCTTCACACCGTAGTTTGGTTGGCATTATTACCGCAGCGCTACTGTCGCTGATTTCAGTCGGCTTCTTCCTGTTGTTCCCAGAATGGATCATTCGTTTGTACACCACAGATCCGGTAGTTTCCGCAACGGCGGCTACTCTGTTGATGTTTACTGCAATGTACCAGTTCAGCGACGCGCTACAGACCTCTGCAAACGGCGCTCTGCGTGGCTACAAAGATACTAAGATCCCGATGATTCTGGCGATTCTAGCCTACTGGGGCTTGGCGCTTCCACTGGGTATGTTGTTGGGTATCACGGATGAAATCGTTCCTGCAATGGGCGAAGAAGGCTTCTGGATTGGTATCGTAACCGGCTTAACTACAGCAGCAATTGCAATGCTGATTCGCTTGACGCTAGTGATTAAGAAATACAATCAAACCGCAGAAGTGAATACTGCTTCGCAACCTGAGTTAGCGATTCAATAGCGACGAGAGCGTTGATCGTTTCAATTAGAAAGGCTCACTATCGCAGTGAGCTTTTTTGTTTTCCAGCTTGCTAGCCTTGTTTACTTACCGTTGAGCCATCACCAGCATCGTTGATTCTGTAGCCAAGTTCGGCAACTTTCTGGCGGATTTCGTCAGCTTGTTGGTATTCCTTCTGCTTTTTCATTTGCAAACGCAACTCTACCAATTCCAAGATCTCGCGAGGGATTTCCTCTTCTTCTACTTTATCAAGCTCCAAACCAAACACACGGTCAAAATAGCGCGCCGTTGCCTTTTTATCTGCATCGTTTAATGCACTTCCAAGCAACTCCCACATCAATGCGATCGCTTGTGGCATGGCTAAATCGTTGTTGATGAATGACATAAAACGCTCACCATACGTTTGGTCGACTTTGCCACCTTCTGGTAGTGCCGACACTTTCGCTTTCAGGCGCTTTAAAGCGGTTTGCGCCGCGTCCAAGCTCTCCCACGTAAAGCTCAAATGACTGCGGTAATGACTGGTCAGCACCAAGTAACGGTAAGCGAGCGGGTCATAGCCTTTCTCGATGAATGCATCAAGACGAAGTGACGTACCAGACTTAGAGATCTTCTCTTTGTTCAATTGAAGGAAGAAGCCATGCAGCCAGTAATTCGCTTGAACGTGTCCATTCTTTGCTTGGCATTGGGCAATTTCGTTAGTGTGGTGAACTGGGATATGGTCTTCCCCACCGACATGAATATCAAACACTTCCCCAAGGTACTTCTCTGCCATCGCAGAACATTCAATGTGCCACCCCGGAAAGCCAACTCCCCAAGGGCTTTCCCATTCCATTTGTCTTGGTGTGTCGCCGCTAAACTTCCATAGTGCGAAGTCGGTTGGGCTCTTTTTCTCTGCCATTTCGACGCGAATGCCCGCTTCTAAGCCCTCGCGGTCCAGTTTGGCAAGTTTTCCGTAATCTGGAAGCTTGGCCGAATCAAAATAAACGCCATCGGAGGTTTGATAGGTAAAGCCCTTTTTTTCAAGCTCTTGGACGAATTCAATCTGCTCTTGAATGTGCTCGGTAGCGCGACAAATAATGGAAGGCTTAATGATGTTGAGGCTTTTAAGATCATCTAAAAACACGTCTTCAAAATACTTTGCGATCTCCCAAGCAGACTTGTTCTGTTTTCTCGCGCCCTTCTCCATTTTATCTTCACCGGTATCAGCATCAGACACCAAATGACCAACATCCGTGATGTTCATAACGTGGTTTACGTCGTAGCCGTTGAGCTCTAACGTACGTCTTAACACATCAACAAAAAGGTAGGTTCTCAAGTTCCCAGCATGCGCATAGTCGTAAACCGTTGGACCACAAGCGTACAGACCAACTTTACCTGATTCGATGGTATTGAACGGCTCAAGGGTGCGCCCCAGTGTATTGAATAGTTGTAATCTTGGCTGACTCATATTGTTATTCCTTTAAATGCAAAAAGGCCGCGAATGAAAACATCGGCGGCCTTTGGTGTGTCTGTATGATCTTTTGCTAACTAATAGCTACGCGAAAGCCGCCGCACGTCTTGGGAGGTGCGACAACAACAGTTAGTCGAGATAGAAATAGCTAAATAGTTCATACCCAACACCCTAAATAAGAAATCTTTAGAAATCAACCCTGCGATTATCACGCCTTTCGTGGCGATAAATTGAACTGCGTATGCCGTACGGCATTACTCCGCCTTACAAATCTGTACTAATCATTACAATTAAATTTATAAATAAACCTTATATTTCACGTTTGTTTCACGTTTTATTTGATAAAAAACGCTGCATAACGTCTTACACATCAATAAATTAGGGATTGTTTATGAAGAAGCCCGCATTTGGGCCTTTGCAGCCTATTGCTGTATTTGCGCTATTTTCGCTCGCTTTTCTCTCTGTTTCGCGAATTTTACTGGCCATTTGGCTCGCTGACCGAATCGAATCTTTTAACGACCTCATCTATATTCTTGGTCAGGGCCTACGCGTAGACTTCGCGACTATCTGTTGGCTGTTCATTCTTCCGGGCTTACTCTCTGCTCTATTGCCCGTACAAGGTAAAATAGGTGCATGTTGGAAAATAGTTCTCCGCTGCTGGATGGTCGCTGGTTTATGGATCTTGGTTTACATGGAGCTTGCTACTGCCCCATTTATTCAAGAGTATGACCTGCGCCCTAACCGCTTGTTTGTTGAGTACCTCATTTACCCGAAAGAAGTATTCAGTATGCTTTGGACCGGTTACAAGTTAGAGCTCTTCATTGGTACAGTAGGCACTGTTACCACCCTTTTCCTTGGTTGGAAGTGGAGTAAAAAACTCACCGACAATGCTCAGCAAGTAAACTGGAAATGGCGTCCGTTGATTGCAATATTGGTTGTATTGATCGGTGTCGGCGGCGCACGCTCTTCGTTAGGTCACCGTCCTCTTAACCCTGCGATGGTGGCATTTTGTAATGATCCTCTGCTTAATGACTTGGCACTTAACTCCTCTTATTCATTACTGTTTGCTGTGAATAATATGAAGTCCGAGAAAAGCGCTGAGCAGTTTTACGGCAAAATGGACAACCAGAAGATGCTTGAGCTTGTTCGCTCCTCTTCAACTAAGTCTGACTTCGACCCTTCATTGCTACCAACGATGAACACCAACAAAGCCACCTATCAAGGTAAACCAAAGAACTTGGTAATTTTGCTTCAGGAAAGTTTAGGTGCTCAGTTTGTTGGTTCACTCGGTGGTCTTCCACTAACACCAAACTTCGATAAGTTAATGGCTGAAGGTTGGCAGTTCACCCAAATGTACGCGACGGGCACACGCTCTGTTCGTGGTATTGAGGCAGTGACAACCGGTTTTCCACCGTCGCCTTCTCGCGCCGTGGTGAAACTGAGCAAGAGTAAGACGAACTTCTTTACGATTGCCGATCTTCTTAAAGCAAATGGCTACCACACCGAATTCATTTACGGTGGCGAAGCAAACTTTGACAATATGAAGTCGTTCTTCTTCGGCAATGGTTTCGACCAAATTATTGAAGAGAAAGACTATGAGAACCCAGAATTTGTTGGCTCTTGGGGGGCAAGTGATGAAGATCTTTACACCAAAGCAGCCCAAGAATTTGAACGTTTGTCTAAAACAGATAAGCCTTTCTTTAGTCTGGTATTCAGTTCGAGCAACCACAGCCCTTACGAATATCCAGAAGGCAAGATCGAACCTTATGATTCTGAATTTATGACACGCAACAACGCGGTTAAGTATTCGGACTATGCGATTGGTACATTCTTTGACAAAGCGAAGAAATCATCTTACTGGGATGACACGATTTTCATTGTCATTGCTGATCACGATGCTCGTGTTTCTGGCGCAAACCTAGTACCGGTGAAACACTTCCATATTCCAGCATTGATTATTGGTAAAGGTGTTGAGCCGCGTAAAGATGACCGCATTGCTAATAACTTAGATATGCCGCCGACCCTCCTTTCGTTGATTGGTGTGGATGCGACATCACCAATGATTGGTCGTGACCTTACCAAGCCGCTAGCCCGTGAAGATGAACGTGCCATGATGCAATACGACAAAAACTTTGGTTACCTAACCCGAGATAATCTTGTTGTATTCTCTCCGGGAGAAAAGGTATCGACGATGCAATACAACTTCGATAATCAAACTATGGAACCTACCGAAGTAGCTCCGGAAGTTATCGAGCGAGCGAAAGCCAACGCATTGTTTGCGTCTAAGGCTTATCAAAACAACTGGTATTCTTCCAAGGCAACGAAGTAGATAAAGATAAGGAGCGCACCATGCGCTCCTTTTTCATGGTCACTCCTGACATAACTTGTCATTTCTCTTAGGTAAGCTCGGTTTCAATCCCCCAAAAGTTATGGAAACCGCCATGTTTACTATCAATTCTTTCGTCCTTTACGTCACAGATATCAACACGAGTAAGGACTTTTATTCGCAAACTTTTCAGTGCGAGCCAAAAGTGCTTTCTCCCAGTTTTGTCGGGTTAGATTTCGCAAATAATGTCACTATCACACTTAAACAAAGTAATGCATTAGTACCTAGTAGTGATGTCACTGGAGGCGGTACAGAACTCTCAATACCAGTGGCAGACAAATCTAGGCTGGATACATTGTTTGAAGAGTGGCGAGCTCAGGGCATGCACTTTGCACAACAGCCAGAAGATTCTGTTTTTGGCTGGAACTTCGTTGCACTTGACCCTGACGGGCACCGAATTCGCGTATTTACTCACTAAAAAAGCGTAAAAAATCAGAAAAATCGTTTAATAATGTGGTTTTTAGGCATTCCCATTCAGTCGGCAATAAATTAGACTCAGTCAAACGCCCAAGAAGTTTGAATTATTGATAAAAAGGAATGCCAATGAGCTCAAGTATGATCCTTAATGAATCGCTGATTGTAAGTGGCCGAGATATCCCACTAAAAGAATTGTTGTATGCAAAGCGTGTACTTGATAATTACATGGCTGTGGCAAAAGAAAGTAGCCCGCTCGAACTGCTGACGGAAATGAAATCGGCGGCAAAACAAGTGGAATATTTCACTACCAATGATAACCCTTGCGAAGCGCGTAACGTCATCAGTAGCATGATTGATGAGATCGACAGCGCTGAGTCGTTTGACTCGTTCAAAGCACTTGCAGGTAAGCCTTCTCAAGCATTGAACGAGCTGATTGAAGATCGCGCTCAGCTGATTAAACACGAGCGCGAATTACTGTTGGCTTCAGGCTACGACGCCTCTCGTATCTGATCCCGCTTTCAGAGAAATATGACACATAAAAAAGGAGCTCATTGAGCTCCTTTGTTGTTTCCAAATCTGTGGAAATATAGCCTCCGAAAATCGTTGTGCTATATGTTGGCGCTACAGGCCCATGTCTTCAGTGATCTCTTTAATCTGTTTCAAGTCCATTTTGTTGACTTCAGTGAGCTGGTCAACTTGGCTAAGTCGGGAATTGGCCTCATCGTGTTTATCACACGCGTCAGATTTCACATCCCAAGATTTGCCTTCCAAGAAAACGTCACACTCTTTCTTGAGCTTCTCGATCTTCGGCATTAACGCTTGACGCTCTTTCTCGAGTGACTCAAGTTCCTGTGAGATTTGCAGTTCTTTACGGAACACTTCACGTGAGCGCTCAAACATGGTCGCTTGCATGTCTGCTTGGCGATTTAGCTTGTCGTTCTCGCTTTTGGTCGTGTTTAACGTTGCTTTCTGCTCTTTCACTTGAGATTCAAGTGACAAATTCACTTTCTCCACTTCGGTCAGTTGCTCTTGAAGTGCTTTGAGTTCCGCTTTGTGCGCTTCTTCTTTCTCTGTCAGCAGCTTCGCAACCTTTACGTCGATCTCTTTATCTATGCCCGCTTCGCGTGTTTTCACTTGAGAGACCAAGTTAGTTTTATCTTGTGCCAGTGCTTGGTACTTTTCTTCCAGTACTTGATAAGTGGATTCCCACTTGCTTGCTGTCATTGCTGAGCCAGCCAAGCCACCGAATGCCAAACCTAACACGGCCGCAATCGCGATATAAATGTGGGTACGCTTATCGCGTTCCTCAATAACAACTACTTCGTCTTGGTCTTCAATATTATTTTGAGAAGTCACCGTATCTTACTCCAAGGACTCTACTTGTTGGCTAGCGAGTGAGTTCCGCAATCATGATTGACGCGGTATAAATTAAGAATGCGCCGATCAAAGTAATCACGGTCGCCTTTTGGACTTTTTCATTGGTACGATAACGAAATAGCACAAACGCTACTCCAATCAATACCGCTATGGCTAACAATCTGGTCATACCGCCTCCTTGTCCAATAATAAGAACTTATCCGATCCCATAGACAGCTGTGCAAGGAATCATTGTAACCTATTTCTACGTTGCTTACGGTCAACTTAGCGTAGATTTTGAAGCGATTGCTCCCGTTTTGATCAATTATCTGTTCTAAACTGAACAACTTATCGCCAAGCCATGCGATTCCCATCGACAAGTAGGATTCATCTCTTCCCTTCTATACAAGCCAACAATAGCCAGCCCGAGAAAGCATTTGGTTAGTTAATCAGCAAACCTATGAAACTAAGACAACAAAGGTGCCATAATATGCTGAAAATAAATCTTCATTTGGTGTTGAAATGGTAACAAAACATGATAGAGTTCACACGTTAATGGTGACCAGCATCATTAACTAACCTTTACTCATTTAATTGAGTAAATGTTCCGATGAAGACTGCAGGAGAGTGGTTATTAACTAAATTTTAACATTTAGTTAGGGTAACTCGCCGAAGAATTAACTATTTCAGGTGCTACCTTGGTAGCGGGGACTGTAGTTGGAGGAACCTCTGGAGAGAACCGTTAAATCGGTCGCCGAAGGAGCAAGTCCTGCACATTTGTGTAGGGTGAAACTCTCAGGCAAAAGGACAGAGGAGTGGAAAGTAACAACCTAACTATTTGGCGTTCCCGCCTTATTTTGAATAGCGTGGCTATTAGAGATCATTGATCTCGTCCTTTCCCTCTTCTCCTTATTAGTTGTTTTATTAAGGGGAAATCATGAACGACCTACAATCTTTACTTCAAACCATTGATAACTTTGTCTGGGGTCCACCACTGCTGCTTTTGCTCGTGGGTACCGGTGTTTACTTCACTTTTAGCCTAGGCTTGATCCAATTTAAACACCTGCCAACTGCGTTAGCGATGGTATTCAGTACAGATAAGTCATCTGATAAACAGGGTGACGTTTCTAGTTTTGCAGCGCTATGTACTGCGCTGTCTGCAACCATTGGTACAGGTAACATCGTTGGTGTTGCTACCGCAATCAAACTTGGTGGCCCTGGTGCCCTATTCTGGATGTGGCTCGCTGCCCTATTCGGTATGGCAACCAAATACGCTGAGTGTCTTCTTGCGGTGAAATACCGTCGTGTTGACGACAAAGGCCAAATGATTGGTGGTCCTATGTACTACCTGCAATATGGTGTTGGCTCGAAAGCGCTGGCTATCATGTTCGCGGTATTTGCATTGGGCGTTGCCTGTTTTGGTATCGGTACCTTCCCTCAAGTGAATGCGATTCTTGATGCAAGCGAGATTTCTCTTGGTGTAAACCGTGAATTGTCTGCTTTTGTCCTGACGCTACTAGTGGCATTCGTAACCTTAGGTGGTATCAAGTCGATTGCGAGCGTAGCGGGTAAAGTGGTTCCAGCAATGGCGCTATTTTACGTGCTGGCGTGTTTAAGTGTGATCATCATGAACGCGGACCAATTACTGAGCGCAGTTGAGTTGGTGTTGGTGTCTGCATTCACCTCAACCGCAGCAACCGGTGGTTTCTTGGGTGCAAGCATTATGCTGGCAATCCAATCTGGTATCGCGCGTGGTGTATTCTCAAACGAATCTGGTTTGGGTAGTGCACCAATGGCAGCCGCAGCAGCGAAAACGGATTCTTGTGTTAAGCAAGGTCTGATTTCTATGACGGGTACCTTCTTCGATACCATCATCATTTGTACTATGACTGGTCTAGCTTTGATCCTGACAGGCGCTTGGCAAAGTGACTTCTCTGGTGCAGCGATGACAACGCATGCGTTTGCAGTAGGCCTAAACGCAGAAACATTCGGCCCAATGCTGGTGTCTATCGGTCTTATGTTCTTCGCGTTTACCACCATTCTTGGTTGGAACTACTATGGCGAGCGTTGCGTTGTGTTCCTATTCGGTACCAAAGCGGTGCTTCCATACAAGCTGATTTTCGTTGGTTTGGTGGCATCTGGCGCGTTCCTTCACCTCGATATGATTTGGCTACTGGCTGATATCGTAAACGGCCTGATGGCAATCCCTAACCTGATTGGTTTGATTGCTCTGCGCCATGTGGTGTTGGAAGAAACAAAACTGTTCTTCAAACCGTCATCTCAATCGGATGATTTTGATGCAGTGAAAGCATAAGCCAAGCTAGAAACTTTAAGCCCGCTGAATTCAGCGGGCTTTTTCTTGGCTTGAATTCCATCTTTTTCTAACCTCCAATTCCCTTTCGCCATTTAATTTTCCATTCGCTTAATAACCCTGAAGATATTACAAATTAACAAGTCTTATGACGATATATGAAAACAATTATTTCACCATAAGCCGTTCGATAAATGAGTAGATACTAAACCATTATGTCATTACCGAAATAGGTGAGATTCATCTGAAAGTTTTTCAATTCGTTTAAGTTTGGTACTACACGAGATTGATGTTTAGCGACTATTGTGCTTTATTTTATAAAATGAAAATTAGGTATTAACTAATTCATATTTAAATGTGACTTTTGTGACGCCTATTCACATAAAGTAAAGTGTAATGTTCTTTTTCGTTTCCCCTTGCTTATTATAAAAACAAAAACTGTCGTATGAACTTATATAACCCTATTAAAAACACGCTTTCTAATGGTGAAAAAACAATAAAGATTGGGTACCGAGAATCGCAGATTCTTACCCTTTTACTGGAACGCTCCCCAGAGGTTGTGAAAAAACAAGACATTGTTCAATTCGCTTGGGGAAATGAGTACATCGGTGAAACTTCGCTAGCCAAAAGTATCAGCGTACTCAGACAAAGCTTTATCAAAATCGGTATCAAAGACTCCCCTATTCTCACAGTTCCAAAGGTCGGATATCGCTTGGTGGAGGACGTCTTGTTGAATGAGAGTCTCGTTACCATCAACGCTCCAAGAGAGGAAATAGTTCCAGCTAAACCAGAAGAAACCTCTCAGCCCGCGTATGCCGCTAAGCAAAAGCCGGGCTATCGAAACCTAGTTTGTTATGTTGTCTCACTGGGTTTCTTGTTTGCCGCCGTTCTAATGGTAGCAAGTAAATATCACAGCTCTTATAGCCACCCTCAGTTCGGTAAGTTGCTCAATGAACATACCGTGGGCTCGCTTGAGGTTTATATGTCTCCTAGCACCTCATTGTCACTCCGAGTTCAAGAGTTACTCGCAGAGAACCAATGCCAATGTGTTGTTTATATTGAAGAAAATAACGGATTTTCTGGGCTCTCCTGGCTTAATAAAAAAACGCGAAAGTCAATCAATGTGTTTTACACACCAGACCAGTTTGAGCAAGCCTCGAAGACCATTGCTCAGTTTGTTGCGGAGGAGAGACGATGAAACCCTATATCGCTGTTGCCCTGTCTTGCCTATTGTTCCTTGGAGCCTGGAATCTACCTTGTCGTCATAACGCCGAGGATAATCGTTATCACCACAGTATTGTTGATATTCTGCCTGATGATCACATCCTACGCATTGATGGATTAACTCGAGTCAACCACCGTACGATTACACACATTGCCTCATTGCAAGATGAGTCCATGTCTAACCCAATCATCCTGAGCTTCAAAGGCACGTCTCGACCGTACTCTGACGTAAACCTATCGATATCGGGCAAAATGAATTTGTTATCCGTACAAGAGATACGTCCTGCCATTAACGACTCGTTCCTCTCGCCCTATCTCGTTTTAAATGATGACCCCATCTATTTCGACTTCGAGAAAATTCACCAGAACGAGGTTTTCTCACTCATTAGAGATAAACAAACAGGCCGGACAAAACTTCTTGCTAAAAGATAAATGGCTATCTGAACTTTTCGTTACGACTGCAAATTCCTTATGGATGAGGTATGTTTAATTATCATTATTCTCTGCTTTTTATCTAATTTATCATTATAAAAAATAGCACTTACTAATATTCATTATCCTTACTCATAACGTGTCTATATTTTATTGCGCCGATACAGATTAGGAATTACTGATATAAACATCAAATCTTACTCCGTTAAAAACGTATAAACTTTCTCCTTATCATTATTTTAGTAAAACCATTCAGCTTAAAAGCATAAATTAATAACGTTCTAAACCAACTTGGTTAGGAAGCAATTTCCTTATTAATGAAAAGCAATCGATTTCAATAGCCATCTAATGACAATAAAAACAATATAAGCAACTGAATAAATGGGTAATAAGATTTCAATTATTTTCAGTATTATCAAACCTATCAACATGAAAAGGTAGTTATGACCGCAACAAGAGCGGCTTATAAAACAATATAAAAATGCAATCATGAGGGAACGTTCATGCGAAACATCAACATCAGCCTTTTGTCAGCAGCTATCCTATCTACATTCGCAACTGGCGCACAGGCGAAAATTTACCCCGACCAAATCGTTCTTGATCAGCTCGGCGAAGATGTCTGCCGTTCAGGCTATCGCCCACTTGATCGATATGAAGCGGAAGAACAAAAAAGTGCACTGCTCGCCCGCATGGGACAGTGGCAAATTACTGGCCTAAAAGGTGATTGGGTGATCATGGGACCGGGTTACAATGGTTTGATTAAGCGTGACTTACCGAACGGTAAGACCTTTTGTTACCCTGATGAAACGCAGTCTGAAATCCCAAATTATTCTGCCATTGCCGTTCCTGAAGGTGGCGAGATCGATGTCCAATACGAATTGGTGACCGACCGTTCTTACTTCGTTCGTCCACTAAGTTACCTAGCCCACTATCTTGGCTACGCATGGGTTGGTGGTAACAACAGCCAATACGTGGGTGAAGACATGAAGATCGACCGCGTCGGTGACGGTTGGGTCATTCAAGGCAATAACAGCGGCTCTTGTAGTGGCTACCGTTGTGGCGAAAAAACAAAAATCACTGTGAATAACTTCGCCTATACCCTAAACGATAAGAATTTCTGGCATGGCGAAGTAATTGAGTCTGAGCGCGAACTGGTCGATACCGTTTGGGCTACAGCGAGAAACTACAGTAATACCCCGCAACAAATTGTTGTCGACTTAAAACTCACAGAATCGACAAACTGGTCAAAAACCAATAGCTATGGCTTTGCTCAACAGGTCAAAACCGAGAACGAATTTAAGTGGCCTTTGGTTGGTAAAACCAAGTTAAGCATCACCTTCGATGCTAACCAGAGCTTTTCTAACTCTAACGGTGCATCCACCAGCAAAGACGTGACCTTACAAGCTCGACCTATGGTGCCTGCGAACTCTGAACTGCCAGTGCGCATTGAGCTGTATCGTTCAACCATTTCCTACCCTTACCGATTCAACGCAGACATTAGTTACGACGTAAACTTTAATGGTTTCTTGCGCTGGAGTGGTAATGCTTGGCATACCCACCCTGAAAATCGCCCATACAGAAGGCACACGTTCACCATGGGCAGAGGCAGCGAGCAATCTGCGGATATCCGCTATCAGTGGGATCACCGCTACATTCCAGGCGAAGTAAAATGGTGGGATTGGAGCTGGGCAATCCGTGAAGCAGGATTAGGCAGTATGCAATATGCGACGGGCGCAAGCTTACGTCCATTCCACTCTTATGTATCTGGTGATTTCTACGCGGAATCACAATACGCAGGTACGATAGAAATTGGTCAGCCAAGCCCACTTGGTTTACGTGCTCGCTCTACGGATATCCTGTCTGGAGGTACAACACAACGCGTTGGCGATGTCGAAGTCACCACAAACTTCGATGCTAGCAAGCTAAGCGCTCTTGGTTTTGAAGGTGCTCAGATGAGCATACAAGCAGCAGACTAAGTTAAATAACGATAATAATAAATCCCCCAATCCTTGCCCGTGACTCCCCCTTCACGGGCTTTTTTTGTGCGCTTAAGCCATTACTGAGATAAGCATCATTAATAAATCATTTTATGGAATGCTAACCAATTAAGTTAACAATTTGGACATAATGCTTCGATTTATCATTGTTGGGGAAAAAGTTTGCTTTCATTTGCCAAACCACGTCAGACTAGTATTGCTTATTCAAAAGCAAAAAAGATCATCGTATTGAACCTAAAAGGTGGCGTGGGCAAGTCGACATTCTCCGCCAGTTTAGCAAGCAAACTCATCAATAATGGTCATACTGTAGAGCTGGTAGATTTCGATAAGCAACAATCTACCAATCGCTGGGCTGAAGGTATTGATACATTACCTAATCAAAGCTACAACCCTTCCCTTCGCAGCCTCTCAAACATTGCAGTCACGTTGAAGGTAAGCACCTCCACGGATTATGTGGTGATCGACTCTCCCGCAAATTTTTCGGAGAGCGACTTAGTGCGTTATCTGCGATACGTTGATTACATTGTGATTCCCATGCAGCCTTCACCCATCGATCTTCATGCCTCTTTGCCGTTTATCAATACGCTGATCGAAAAACATATCTTTAAGTCACGTCAAATTAAGATTGGATTTGTGATTAATCGTTGTGTTCTTCAAGATGAGCGCCTCGACCGAGTCATGCGCCTTTTACGTTTTTTCCGTCAGTTTAAGACGTTGGGGATAATGAGCGAATCTGAGGTGTACCAACAACCTTTCATGGACAAGCAACTTGTAGACGCAAGCGATGTCGACCCAAAGCTGTGGGATAACGTCATTAAATGGTTAGATTAGTCTTTAGGTCCCGACGAATCAGTGTCAGCATAGTATTGAAAACTCTGCCTTGAGAATTTAATGCTATGCTTTTGATTGCCCCTCCTCTGCTTGTTCTTCAGAAACATCAATCTTTCCAGCTAAAGTGACACTCTCATCAGGCTAACCCTCTGACACTAAGAGGAATTATTTTTCAATTTTTTTCAGTGTTTTTCGACTTGTTTTATATGAAAGAGTACGCCCGCTTTTAGGTCAAAAAACCATAAAGCACCCACTCAATCATTAAAATAAAGGACATTGTATATATGCCTAACGTCAGTACGCAGCTCAGTATGACGCTTGCACTTTCTTTCTTATCGACGATTGCACACGGTAAAATCTATTCTGATCAAATTGTTATCGACAAGTTGGAAAATCACCAATGTCGCGCAGGCTATCGCTTGATCACGCATTATGAGGCGCTCGAGCACAGAGATTCCATTTTGTCTCGGATGCAAACATGGGACATCGTCGGGCTACAAAATGGCTGGGCTATCATGGGCGAAGGCTATCATGGGGAGATCAAGTCTGAACAAGCGAGTGATAAAACATGGTGCCACCCTATCCATCCAAATGCCGGACTCCCTCGTAACGTCTCAATGCCCATCACCGAAGGTAGTACCACTGAAATTGAACATAACCTCGTGACAAATGATGAGAACTTTGTTCGTCCTATCAGTTATCTCGCCCATACCCTTGGTTACGCATGGCTTAGCGGGAACCAAGGAAAGTTTGTGGGTGATGACATGGTCGTCAACCGCGTGAATGGTCGCTGGGAAATACAAGGGAATAGTGACGGCTCATGCAATGGTGACCGATGCGATGAAAAAACCAAAATTACCATTCAAGACTTCGCTTACCATCTCAACCCAAAACATTTTTCACATAGTGATGTCACTGAGTCAACCAAGGAAAAACGGACAACGATCACCGCGTACGCAATCAATACGCAGGACAGGCCTAAACACATTAACGTTCAGTTTGATGTCGACCAATCAACAAGTTGGTATAAGACTGACCATTCCGTATTTGCCCAAAGTGTTTACATTAGTGATGCATTCCAATGGCCAAAAATTGGGAATACTCACCCTAATGTATCGGTCGATGCCAATCAGTTATTCTCGGACTTCAACAATGGCACAAGCACCAGTTCAGCAAATCGAGAAGCGAACCTTACGATTCCCGCTCACTCAATTTTGCCAATTCAAATCGAGTTGTATCGCTCTCACATTTCGTACCCATTTCGTATTCGCACAGATATCAGTTATCGCGTGAGGTTCGATGGTTTTTTACGTCATAGTGGCAATGCTTGGCACACTCATCCAGAAAATAGACCGACCACTTCTCATACTTTCACCATGGGAAGAGCAAGCGAACTCAGCGAAAACATCCGTTATCAATGGGACCATCGATACATTCCTGGGGAGACCAAATGGTGGGATTGGAGTTGGGCAATTCATACCCATGGCTTAGCCTTGATGCAATATGCGGCTGGAGAGAGCTTACGCCCATACCATTCTCACGTCTCCGGAAATTTCGAGGCTGAATCACAATATGCCGGGATGATAGACGTTGGCCAAGAATTAACCGTCGATGCTCCTCTGCAGTGGGCTGAAGGTTCAACCCCGCAGCAAATTCAAGTAGGCAATGTTACTGTTTTAACAGACTTCGACGCTAGATCTTTAGAGCAACTTGGTTTCCATTCCGCTCGCCTACTCATTCAACCTCTAGATTAAAGCACATGAAAAAAGAGACAGGCCAAGTAGCGTGTCTCTTTTCTTTGTATTCAGCGTCAGATAGAAGCTCAGCATCTAGAGTTTAATCTCTTAGCCATTGATGCTCTTCGCCCTCACCTTGCTTATTAAAGAATGCAGAGTGTTGTTGCTTAAACTGATCGGCCTTGATTTCCGAAATCGGCCATTGGCTGAAGTCCTCTCTAATGAAGTGGTCATCAATGCCAAATTCTAAACTTCTTAGCTTGTTACCTACGAAGCGATAAATGTAGCTCTCTCCCGAACCTTCACACACCATAGGGACATGAGACATAGGCTGACCGTTGACAGAGACCGAAACCCATTTACTGCTTTCTGGTTCACACAGCTCCTGGTTAACGACATCAATCTCAAACTTATTGTCTAGCGTGGTACCGACAAACACCGCCGTTGACTCTTGCAAATAAACGCGTCGTAGCAACAGCTGTTTTGTGTCCTGCGTTCGCGTGGCTTGAATGCCATTTGAAAACGGCTCAAAATAAGACCAATGCCAATCCCATCTCATTCCTTTTTCAGCGAAGTTCAGTTGAGGTACCGTCTTCCAAGCAACAACGCCAAGCATAAGAGCAATAAAGATAAATAAGGCAATGACAATTCGGATAAGAACACGCATTAGGCTGGTTTTTCTACAAGTAGTTTAATACCAAGCGCCACGAGTACAGCCCCCGTAGCCCCCTCCATCCACTTCATGAAACTTGCGTTTTTCAGCAGTGTTTTTGCTGAGTTCAATGCGCCAGCTAAGCCACATTGCCACACCATCGCAATGATGAAATGAATCGATGCCATCAGCATAGATTGCAGCAGTGGAGAGCCTTCAGGATTTACAAACTGGGGCAAAAATGCGAGATAAAATACCGCCGTTTTCGGATTTAAAACGTTAGAAAGGAAGCCTTCACGGAATGCACGTTTACCACTGTATGCTTGGTGCGCTTGCTCAGAGACAGCAATACCACTGCTTGACTTCATCAATGCGCGCAAGCTGCTTAGCCCCAGCCAAATCAAGTAAGCTGCGCCTACCATTTTGACCATCTGAAACAACTCAGCAGATTGCGCCAGAACGGCAGAAATCCCGATCGCTGAAAACAGTGCATGAACAAATAGACCAAAGCAAATTCCCAGACTAGTTGTACAGCCGTCCTTAAGGCCTGAACGGCTTGTATTACGAATTACCAATGCGGTGTCCAATCCCGGCGTGAGCGTCAAAATCGTAATGGCAATCAAAAATGCCTCAAAATTCAAAATATCCATATTTTTGTAATAAGTGATTAAGCATTCCACATCAATACCGTCAAAACATTTAATGCGCAAGCAACTTTTGTGATCTAAGTCGTTGAAAGTCACACTGTGTCGAGATGAGAGCTCGCTCAAACCGTAGAGAGTTTGGACAAAAGGTCTGTCATGTTAAAGCGATGAACTCAAGCACATTGAGTATCTTTGCCAACCCATCACACCGCTAAGCTCCTCTCGCTTATCTATACAAGTGCCTGAATTTGTGCACAATAGACCTGCATTATTTGTTAATAAATAGTAAATTAGACACACTTCTCTATCGACATTGCCTTGATGCTGCCTTTTTCTCTGCATCGGTGTCGAGAGATACGAACATCAAGTTCAAGGACCCCGTTTGGGGCGTTTAAGGAAAGAACATAACAAAGAGTAGTCACATGAGCGCATTTCAAAAACTCGTCGAACATTCAAAAAAAGTCTCTAACTTTGGCCATCTATCTGCAATCGTAGGTTGGGATCAAGCTGCCGTCATGCCAGCAGGCGGTGCAGAAGCCCGCTCTAACGCGATGGCTGAACTAGAGGTGCATATGCATTCTCTTATGACTCAACCTCATTTAGGTGACCTGTTTGCACAAGCAGAAGAAGAGTCATTATCAACACAAGATCAAGCCGTATTACGTGAAATGAAGCGCGATTGGCAGCAAGCGAACCTGCTTCCTGAATCTTTGGTGCAAGCGCAATCGCTCGCAGGTTCTAAATGTGAACACGCATGGCGCACCCAACGTGGTAACGACGATTGGGCGGGCTTCGAAAAAAACTGGGCTGAAGTGGTAAAACTGTCTCAGGAAGAAGCGCAAATTCGTGCGGAAGCGGCTGGTACATCGCCATATGATGCAATGCTAGAACTGTACGAACCGGGCACAACATCGGCATCTCTAGATGCGCTATTCGCAGATGTAAAAACGTGGCTCCCATCCATGATTGATGACGCCATTGAAAAGCAAAAAGGCAATAACATTCTGCTGCCAAACGGCCATTACCCTACTGAGAAGCAAAAAGCGTTGGGCCTGGAAGTCATGAAGCTGCTTCAATTCGACTTTGAACACGGTCGCCTCGATGAAAGTGTCCATCCATTCTGTGGTGGCGTACCAACGGATGTCCGTATTACCACTCGCTACGATGAAAAAGAGTTCGTGCAATCTTTGATGGGCATCGTGCATGAAACGGGGCACGCTCGTTACGAGCAGGGTTTGCCAAAATCGCTGGCTGGTACAATGGCTGGTCAAGCTCGTTCAATGGGCATTCATGAATCTCAATCTCTATTCTTCGAAATGCAAGTTGGTCGTAGCCAAGCGTTTGTAGAGCACTTAGCACGTCTGGCATCTAACCACTTTGAAGGTCCAGAGTTTGCACAAGACAATTTGTCGAAGATTTATACTCACGTGGAGAAAGGCTTCATCCGTGTAGACGCTGACGAACTGACTTACCCTGCTCACGTTATCCTACGTTACGAGATTGAACGCGACCTAATGAACGGCGTGATCAATCACACTGACGTTCCAGAGTTGTGGAACGAAAAGATGAAAGCGTACTTGGGTCTTTCAACTGAAGGTAACTTCAAAAATGGTTGTATGCAGGATATCCACTGGACAGATGGTGCCTTCGGTTACTTCCCGTCATACACCTTAGGTGCGATGTATGCAGCGCAGTTTATGGCAGCGATGAAGCAAACGGTTGACGTAGACGGCGCAATTCGCTCCGGTGACCTATCACCAATCTTCACTTGGCTATCAGACAACATCTGGAGTAAAGGTAGCTTGTTCTCGACCGATGATTTGGTAACACAAGCAACGGGTGAAGTGCTAAACGCAAAACACTTTAAAACGCACTTAGAAAACAGTTACCTATAATAGTAGCGAAAGCAAAAGTAGAATGAGCAGCCCAGTGCTGCTCATTTTATTAGCTTGTTATCCTGATTCGAGCTTCTAACGTTTCCTCGTAAATATCTTCAACATGATATGGCTCTATCGGTTCATTAGAAATAAGCCATTCACCTAAGATAGAATCGTCTTCCGTTTTGATCGAGATACAATCACCATCAACAAATACAATGTTGAAGCCAAAGTCATAAATGACAACCTCTGAAGAAGGGACAAAGACTTTATCAGTAAAGTTTTCTTTTACTGCTTTACGACTGCGTAACCTAAAGACCTCTATAAGTTCTATTGCCTTAGATGCTTCGAAAAGCTTTACGCCCTCCAGTAGCCATGCCTTAACGTCTTTTGGATTCAATTCATGAATAAATCTTGCAATGGGCAAATGAAAGTCATGCCCTTGAGGGCTGGTATACCAATCGTTGCTTAACTCAATAAAACCGGCAGGTATCTGGAAAAATAGAGGAGACAGGCTCGTCACTGTATTCGATTCAAAGCCAGAGCCCTCACTGCTCATCATCACTTTACATTCTAGTCCTATGATGGATCGCAGCGCCTGCACTGATTCACCATCCATCTGATAATTCAGAGTTTCCATTCTCTACCTCCCTAGCTCTGGCTAACACGATCAATAACGTAAATTTTATCCTGACGACTAACAAGCAACTTCTGCAATTGCTCGATAAATCAATTTACCCTCTACCGTTTTACTTTCCATTAGTGCGATAGCGTCAATCGGTAACGGCAGTGGTGAGATCTTTACATCATCTAATGGCGCTTGCTTATCGATATGACGAGCTAATGTAATGTGCGGAACGTAGTGTCGTGACTCCGTCGCGAAGCCATCCTGTTCCAATGCTTCTATCAGTTCATTTTGCAGATTGGTAACAGCACGATTGTCTTCAATACCCAACCACGCTAGTTGTCTGCCATTTTGGTAAAACGAACCTAGATGGTCCACAGTAATCCGTTTGCAAGAAGACTTCAGATTGTGAAGAATCTTCGTTAGTTGCTCAAACTCCTCCTGTGTCGATTCACCAATAAAAGCCAAAGTAATATGGAAGTTTTCTTTGCGAGTATATCGCCCTACTATCCCATGCTGTTTTAGCTTTTCTTGAATTTGCTTGAGCTTTGACTTGCTTGTTTTATCAAAGGTAAGCGCGAAAAATAATCTCATCTGCACACTCCTAAAGCCACTCTAACCCTTCATAAGGTTGATGCTTTATGCTCTCTAATCGCGAGTATAAATCGCCAGTGTGGATTTCTAACTTGTGGCCATCAGGATCAAGGATGTATAACGAATCCCCTTCACTTTTATTCTCTTTCCATTGGCGAATACCCAACTCGATAAGTGTGTTGGTAAAGTCAGTAAAATATTGTTGTGAAACAGTAAAAGCAATGTGGGTGTAATCATGTTTTTCGTCGGGCTTGTCGACCGATAAACAAAGCCAAAGGTCACCCAATGAGAGATACGCACCGCGCTTCCACTTTAGATGCCCTTTAAAACCGAGCGCTTTAGTATAGAACGCTAGCGACCGTTCTAAATCACTCTCCGCTATCGTAATGTGGTTCAATCCTGTCAGCATGACTCGTCCTTGGTAATTCATCATCGCTATTGTGGCAAACAACTATGCAGAATTGAATCGACAGATAAAAGAAAGCCCAGAACAATGTCTGGGCTTGGTATTTACATTGCCGGAGCAAGTCTAGGTTTATACAAACAGCATTCGCCATCCGGTCGTGTTTTAAAACGGCGATGTAGCCACATGTATTGACTCGGACTCGCCATAATGGACTGCTCGACAATCTTATTCACGAACACGGCCGCTTGATCTGGGTCGTTTTTCGGGAACCCCTCCACTGGAGCACTGATGGTTAACTTGTATTGGCCATTGCTCTCGCGAACCATGGTAAACGGCACAATCGCACAATCCGTCGCATCCACCAGCAAGCTGGTTCCCGTCGTGGTACAAGCGCGCTTTACTGCAAACAAAGGCGCAAACGTAGAACGACGAGTACCGTAATCATGGTCTGGTGCGTACCATACACGATGCCCCGCTTTGAGCGCTTCAAGCATCCCTTTAACGTTTTTACGATCGATTAAAGTTCGATTCGAACGAGAACGTCCTTTGTATTGAAAGTAATCAAAACATGGGTTGTTGTTTGGTCGGTAAACCCCGGAGCCCGATTTTTTGATACCAAACGCACGAGCGCCTAGCTCTAGGTTCATTGAGTGAACCGCTAACATTAAAACGCCGTTACCTTGTTTTTCTAGCGCTTCAATATGTTCCATTCCTTCAATCGTTACGTGCTTACCCACACGTCTGTCTGACCAAAACCACGCCATGGCGGTCTCAAACAAGGCGATGCCCGCGTTATCGATATTGTCTTTTAAAATCGCCTCACGCTCTTGTTGGCTCATGTCTGGAAAACACAGCTCTAAATTACGTTTGATCGTGACTTTTCGTTTTTTCATTAATCGCATTGCAATACGACCAATTCTGCTTCCTAGCGCGAGTTGTACACGAAATGGGAGGAGGCTAAGAAGGTACATGATGCTAATAATGATCAATGTGCCCCAGTAGCGAGGTGCCAAAAATTCTACCTTGAATTTTGGTGCTGTGTGCTTATTCATGAATGTGTCATCAGACGAAATCGTCTTATTAATCCTTAAAAACAACGCTAAATGCGAATAGCAGTTACCATTGGCTGTACTTATTACAAAAACTAAAGCGCGCGGATTATATGGCGCTTTAATACGTTACACAATAAGAACTTTCTGAGATTGCGGTGGACACTATCAAGTTGAACAAAAAGGGCGTGATATTCGTCGAATTGAAACAAATTGCTAACTATTTTGCTAAAAGAAGAGAATAGGAAGAATCAAATCATAGGGAGAAAAGTGCGCTTGGCTTCTTTTGGGTGCAGGTTTGCACCCTCGATGATATGGCCCTCCCTTTTCTAATAACACTACTCGATGTAAACGTTTGTTTTTCTCCATTCAGAAGTGTACAGTCTCGCTAACTAATCATTGATGCCAATCCTTTGCTGTAATTGGAACCTCCATGAACTTCGACACCTTGCTGGCTTTTGGCGGAATCGTCTTCTTTTTGGCCATTATTCCCGGCCCTAACGCATTGCTCATTTTATTTACCGCACTTACGCAGAGTCGTCGCTTTGCTATTGCCAATATTTTCGGTGTGGCACTTGGCTTTCTGATCCACGCTTTTGTCTCCGCAAAAGGGTTGAGCTTGTTGCTTTCACAATCAGCGCTGGCGTTCAACATATTAAAGTGGATGGGTGTTGCATACTTAATTTGGTTGGGCATCAATAACCTAAGAAGTGGGCTTAAACTGGCAGATCAAAAGTTAAAACTCGACCGTAAAATCGAGGAACAGACTCTCAAGCAAGCCTTTGTTAAGGGACTATTGACTAACCTGCTTAATCCAAAAATCGTGTTGTTCTACCTCTCTATCTTCCCTCAGTTTGTGCAACCTGAACATATTCTCGAGCAAAGCATCATGTTGGGTGCTCTTCAGGCAAGCATCGTTGCTAGTTGGTTTTTGTTTGTGATTTTCTTTGCCACTAAGGTTAAGGCCATGCTCACTTCTTCGAAAACAAGCAAGTGGCTGAACTACGTAAGTGGGGGGTTGTTTATTTTCTTCGGCATCGGTTTAGCTAATACCCGTTTTTAAAGCCAGACTAAAGATACGAAAAACACGCCCACGAGCGTGTTTTTTATTGTCTCTGGCTTAGCCAAAAGCAGCGGCTAACAACAAGATCCCAACAAACAACACAGCGACTAACCCCAACAAATACGAGAGCTTGCCAGTGCCACCCTTTGGCGCTTGATTACAACATCCCATGGTTTTCTCCACTTTCTGAATCACGCTAACTGCTCTTAATCTAGACCTTCCCCCAAGGTCAGAGTCAAACTTTGGCTAGCTTCCCATCAATTTCTAGATTTCCGATAATAAATAATTCGCTATAAACACGTTTTTAATATGCATTTTTTAAATCGATTTTGCGTTTTTTAACCAGAGCAAACGTTTAAATTGATTACGAATAAACCATTGGCATTTCGCTTCATTTTTGGGTAAATACATACCGTTTTTGGCTATATACCCACAGATTCTCGCAGCCCTACAATACGCCCGTCTTACTTGTAGCACGCGGGCTCTCCATCCGAGGCTCGTGGCTCGATCATTAAAGGTATCGAATGAGCAATATCGCCAAATCCGCCGTCAAACTCAGTGTCTTTTCTGTCATCATGATTACGGTTACTTCCGTCGACAGCATAAGGAACATTCCGGGTGCCGCCTTATTTGGTAGTCACGCCATCTCTTTCTTCTTATTGGCAGGCCTTTGCTTCTTCGTTCCAACCGCATTAGTTTGTGCAGAGTTGAGCACCACTTACCCGCAACAGGGCGGTGTGTACTTATGGGGTAAAGAGACCCTTGGGCCAAACTTTGGTTTTGCGACTGTGTGGTATCAGTACGCAGAGAACATCGTCTACTATCCACCGCTCATTTCCTTTATTGTTGCGACGGGCGCGTATCCTTTCTTTCCTGAACTGGCACAGAACAATATCTTCATGTTGATAATGATTAATGTGATTTTCTGGGCACTGACCTTAGTCAACATATTTGGTTTGCGTTTGTCCTCCCTCATTACCAACGTCTTTGGCACTTTGGGGCTTATCTTCCCTATCCTGCTGATCATCGGTTTAGGTGGTTACTGGGCTTATACCAACCCAAGCGAATCACATATTTCACTTCGTCATGCATCTGACTGGTTGCCTGATTTCTCACAAGACGGTATTGGTGCGGGCTTTACTGCGGTTGTGCTTTCCCTAACTGGGCTTGAGATCACCACCTCTTACGCGAGTGAGGTCGATAATCCGCAAAAGACTTACCCAAAAGCACTGATCGCTTCCACCGTGTTGATTCTGGTATCTCTGACCGCGTGTTCGCTTTCCATCTCTTCCGTAGTATCCAGCGATCATTCAAGCTTGAGTGAAGGCGTGATACTGGCGTTCAAAGCCTTCTTTGATGATTTGAACATGTCATTCATGCTGCCAGTTATCGCTCTAGCAATTGTATTTGGTAGCTTAGCGAGCCTAAACAACTGGATTATTGCTCCGACCAAGAGCTTGCATGTTGCAGCAAAAGACCACTTCATGCCTTTGACGCTATCGAAAGAGAACAAGAACCAAGCGCCGGTTCCATTGCTACTCCTGCAAGGTGCCATCGTCAGCGTGCTCTCTTTGGTATTTATCTTGGTACCAAACGTAAACCAAGGCATGTGGCTATTGAACATTCTCATGACTCAGCTCTACATGGTGATGTACATCTGTATCTTCGTCAGCTTCTTGGTTTCACGTCGTAAACATGCGGATATTGAACGTCCATTCCGCGTGCCTGGCGGCAAGTTTGGCATGATGTTGGTGGCTGCTTTAGGTTTGATGAGCTGTCTGGTAACCATCTTCGTTTCATTCGATGTACCGGCAGGTATAAGCGCTCAGACAGGTGCTTATGCATTGATTCTTGGTTTCATTGCCTTTAGTTTGCCAGCGATTGGGGCCGTGATGTACCGAAACCGCAAACGTCGCCGACAAGGTCAGTTGATTGAGGTAATGGTGAATTAGTTCATCCCTCTCATCAGGTAGCAAAAAGCCGCGAACGAATCGCGGCTTTTTTGTGTTTGGAATTTATAGGTTAGTGACCAACCGTCTTAGACAGCAAGTTCACAATCATCACACCAGTGAGGATGAAGCCAATACCAACAAGCGCAGCAAGGTCGAGCTTTTGTCCGTACAGGAAGTAACCGACAGCTGCTACAAGTACAATCCCCGCCCCGCTCCAAATCGCATAAACAATACCAACAGGCATGCTTTTTACTGTTACAGACAGTAGGAAGAAAGCGATACCATAGCCAATGATAACCACTGTACTTGGCATCATTTTGGTAAACTGTTCTGTCTTAGGAATAGAAGAAGTCGCAATCACCTCACACACGATAGCTATAGATAAAGCAACCAGTGGAGGCATAGAAACAAGCATTTTGAACATAAGGCAATCAACGCTCAATTAACCTGAACTCGATGACATATCGAATCTCTGAGGGCCGCATTATAATCAAAATCCGCTAGTGCGCTATAAAAAGTGATGCAACTCACATTTACGCCAGCGTAATAATCGTGATTAAAGGTCAGTCTCTTCCAAGTTAATCACACAGGCAGACGTATCCGTTCGAGCTGCTAACAAAGATTCTGGATCCGCATAAACGATATTATTCAGCCCCAACTTTTGCATGTCATCAATGTGGTACATCCAAGCCGCTTTGCTCGTATCGCATCCAGCCTTTTGCAACTTCTCGCGCTTATTTAGGTGCCCAAACATGGTGATCTTTGGATTCACAGCGACCAAGGCAAAAAACGCATCTTCATGTTGTCGCCATAAGGTCAGTGACTGCTGCCATTGTTCAAGTTCTTCTTGGTCGAAGCCATCAGTGTCCCATTCATCTTTCAGCGCACCGCCGAACCACAACACTTCTGAACCTTTCATCACCAAAGTACTTGGCGCAGCAGTAAGCACATAATTAGCACAAGCAGACGCACACGTGCCATTAACAATGAGATGAACTTGATTATTGTAAAGCCATCGACCAAGCTCCATGGCTGGTCGGTATTCGCCAGAATCACTGTCTATCATCAGTGCAACAACACCGTCCGGCTGAACATTAGCAAGCTCTATGGCTTCTCTAACCTTTTCTGTACTTATCTCTCCATTGAAGTAAAGTGTTCTACCTTCCATGTAAATATCATCTGACAGGCTGCACGCGACTAACCCTAAAAGCGTGATCGCGCTGAGACACTTTCTCATATCGCTCTCCATGATCTTGATTCCAAAACTCGACACTGAACTTCAAATGAGTATTGAACAAGTTGAATAAAAGCGAGACAAAAAGTGGCACATTTTTGATCAACGCCAAGATATGCACTCAGGCGCTCATAGGGTATTTAAATTGCGCTAAAAGAGAGAAACGATGATTTAAAAATCTAACTGTGATGACTGCCAAACCATAATGGTAGTTTGAATGCCGTTATGTAGAGCGTGATGTAAAGGGCGAAAGCCATATTTCCAATATAAAGCTTCATTATGTTGTTCGCATTGTAGGAACAGTTTGGGAATACCAAGCTGAGCAACATGGTTTTGAGCACGGGCCACTAGCGCCGCAGCATAGCCTTTACCCCGAGCTGAATCCTCTACATATACACCACCTAACCAATGTTCGTATTCTGGGAAGTCGATGTTCTCTCTGATCTTAAGTTCTGCGGTCGCGACAAGCTTATTGTTTTCATCATGAACAACAAATGCGAGTGGAAATTCGTGTCGGCTGTTGGCCTTAAGCAAGACTTTTTCATGAACTTGAGCGGGCGTAACACCAGGGACGGTATAAGCCCACTCTTCAAAGTACCAACGTGCAATGACGTAAGACTCATCTGGAAAATCTGCAAGAAAGTGAATTTGGAAGGTTTGCTCTGTCACTAGTAGCCCCCATCCACGCTATCAACAACACTGGCCTCACCTGCTACATCAGAACTGGGCTGGCTAAAACGATGCTGCTGCGCAAGCTCGAAGTAGATGTGCATATCGATCGGCTCTGGAGTGTTAAGCAGCATTTTACCTACCTCTCTCTGGAAATAGCCGTAATTGCCTAACTCTTCGGTTAAACCTAACTGCTCATAACTCGCCAAGCTCGTAAACATGCCGTAAGCGTATTGATAACGCGCCTTGTCTTTCAGTTTATCGTGACCAAGTTCAGTCAACGCTTTGTCTACTTCATCCGGTAGGTAAACGTCTTTATCACCAAACTCTCTAAGTAACACGATAGGCACCTGATGTGCGATGCTCTGAATGGTCTCTTTTCTTTTAAACATGCCAAACATAATGTCCTCCACTGACGGTAATGAGCCAAACAACGCACTAACAGACGTGCTGGCGAGCCGATGAGTCTCTTTATTAGTATTTGGGCTCAAAATTTATACTAACTCGATCTCATAATCGTCTTCAAACGCTACCATATCCGTTACACAAAAATGTACTCAGAAATCTTGCCGTAATCACATCCTGCTGATTGGGTTTTCCATGCAACCAGAAAAGTATCGGCTCACGCTGCCGTGTTGTTAACTGGACCATTCACTTCGGTAAATGCTCGCTCGGGTAATTACACACATAAAAAAAGCCCAGCATAATGCTGGGCTTTTTTAGGTCCACGTCAACAAGATGATTTTTAACTGCATCAACAAGGATAGTTGGTTATATTATTTTTAATATCCTTGCCACCATCTTTAATAAACCTTACCACTAACAACTGACGAGTTAATGAATGATGCATACGGTACTTAATATAACTTTATTCTAATATTAATTATTCAATCGGTTCGGCAATATACATGACTTATGAAACTCTCATAAATCTTAATTTTAATAAGGTTAATAGAGTTCACTGATATGATTTAAAGATTACAGGCCCAATAAAACAACATGCTGTAATACTCTAAAGACAACATCATACAAATCCATACAAACCAAAATTAAAACAATACCTTAACCACAAACGAAGAAACGATTACCTAGGACTTCCACTTGAAAGCACAACGAAATCACCACCCTCGTTTAATGGTGCATGAACTCTAATTTATAAAACTTATTATTTCAATAGAACTCAGTTAATTAACTCAATTAAATATGTTTTAAAAAACACGGCACTCCATAAAAGTGAAATAAAACTGTAACAAATCTTTACAATGAAAAATATCAGATTAACTCTTGGAATATAAGTACAATTACGAAGATAAAAAATATATTTATAATTATTAAAAATCAGCGCTCTTTTCATGATTTCCTAATAAAAGAGATGAGGACAATAAAATATCTATAAGTGTTATATTTTGTTGACTGGCTATATGTTCAAAATATTAAAACTTTAGATGTGCTAGCCATTTGGAAAGAAATCGAGTTCAAAGTCACATTTCGTATCGACATCCGTAGGCAATTGGGGTAGCTTTAGATGTATAGACGTCTAAAAAGTAAAGCTTAGGGAGAGAAAGCCGTGCCAATTAGAATTCCAGATCAGTTACCCGCTAGCGATGTATTAAGGACAGAGAACATCTTTGTGATGAGCGAAAGTCGAGCGGCAAGTCAGGAAATCCGTCCATTGCGAGTGCTTATTCTCAATTTGATGCCAAAGAAGATTGAGACAGAAACTCAGTTTCTGCGCCTACTTTCTAACAGCCCTCTTCAAGTGAATGTGGAGCTGCTACGAATCGATAACCGACCAAGTAAGAATACGCCAACAGAGCACCTAGATACGTTTTATCGTCAGTTTGAGATGGTGAAAGGTAAAAACTTCGATGGACTCATTATTACAGGTGCGCCATTGGGTTTGGTTCAGTTTGAAGATGTGATTTATTGGGATCACTTAAAAACCATTATGGAGTGGGCAAAACATCACGTCACTTCAACACTGTACGTGTGCTGGGCGGCACAAGCGGGGTTGAAGCTGCTGTATAACTTGCCAAAGAAAACACGTAAAGAGAAGCTATCGGGGGTCTACCATCACAAGATCCATCATCAATACCACCCTCTTTTGCGTGGCTTTGATGATACCTTCCTAGCACCACACTCACGTTACGCTGATTTTTCGCCTGAGTTTTTAGAAGAACACACTGACCTTGATATCCTCGCGACTTCTGATGTTGCTGGTACCTACCTGGCAACAACAAAAGACAAAAGGAATGTGTTTGTTACTGGTCACCCGGAATACGACTCACACACATTACACAACGAGTATATTCGTGACCTAGGTGAAGGTATGGAGCCAGCAATTCCAATCAACTATTACCCAAATAACAATCCGGATAACCCACCATGCGCAAGTTGGCGAAGTCATGGACACCTGCTGTTTTCTAACTGGCTTAACTACTGTGTTTACCAACAAACGCCGTATGACCTGGATCATTTCAGCGAGGATGCGTTCACAAAAGACGACTAACTCCCTGATTTTAGAGTGTGAACTAAGCCGCCAACTGGCGGCTTTTTTACGTCAGTTTGCCAACCTGATCGCATAGTGTTTTATCCTCGTTAGGCTTTTGCATCGGAATTCATATCATGCTTTGTGAATCAGGGATGTGGTGCATGGATATGAAGTTTGGAAAACTCAGTACGTTGGTATTAGCAAGTCAATTAGGCTTGGTGGGGTGTGTAACCGTTAATGAAGAAGGCAACAGCCCTGTCGTCAAAGCAGATCCTGTCTCAATGGCAGAGTCTCGAATCGCTCTAGGCTTAGGTTACTTGGAAAGCGGTAGCATGATCAGAGCGCACGACAATCTCCAGCAAGCCCTCACCCACGCGCCAAGCTATTACCGAGCTCAGCTCTCAGAAGTGGCCCCCAATTTTCGGACATGACTTTAAGTGATTGATCTGTTTGTATAGTACCTAAAAATACTGGAACAGATTATGACTAGAAAACGTAGAAACCACTCACCCGAATTTAAAGCTAAGGTGGCGCTTGATGCTGCTAGAGGTGATAAAACTGTCGCTGAGTTAGCTCAGAAATACAATCTT
>NZ_JAHGAH010000219.1:0-3902 GCF_030248475.1 Vibrio sp. D173a | reverse complement strand
GAATTACGCAACAAAGCCGCATAAGTACAAAAATCCGTCTTAATGGATTAGCCAAATTCAGCATAACAACCCCTCCTAACCTCCCCTCGGCTTCAAATTCAGAGCTCACATTCGCCAATGTGTATCAAGGGGAGGAACTGTCCGAGATCACCCGTCAGCTTGTGTAGGCCATCAGCTATTACCCCAACGAAAGCCGTCATTTCCTTACAGCGACGAAGGAGCGCAATACGGAATCTACTGTCCGCGAGCAATCAACACAATTGAGCCTGACAAGTTTTCAAAAAAAGAGTCCTGCTCGCTTTATGTCTTTTCTAGAAGAGATAGAAAATTACGTTAATAAAAGTGTTATTGCAGGAGCTCTAGCACAAAGCCTCTTTTTTATAGCAAAATTGAACCATATTTGATTCCCTTCTCGTTTATTTTCAAGCTTCATTATTAATTTCAAAATAAATGGAATATAAGTCACAATACTAATTCCCTTCTAGCTCATTGATATTAATGACTTCTATCACACTTAGCTCTCAGTGATACAAAAATATAGTTATTGGATTTTTTTTACTATTTAAGAAAACCGTAACATTAATTAAATTTGCCTCATTACTTCAGTACCAATGAGTCAAAAATGATTACAGAACTAACAAACGTCAATTTAATTAAAGGCAACCTTCAAGCAAATAATAAAAAAGAAGTCTTTGAAGAGCTAGCACAGATGCTATTCGAAAATAATCGAATCAGCAGCAAAGAGGCTTTTTTAACAGACATCGAAGCGCGTGAAGCATTAAGCGTAACTTCAATGGACGGCATCGCTTACCCACACGCAAAAAGCAAAGCGGTTACAGAGCCTGCAATCGCTGTTGGTGTAAAGCGCGAAGGCATCGAGTATGGCGACGAAGAGGGAGTCAAACCGACCGTATTCTTCATGATTGCCTCACCAGATAACGGTGCCGACCACCATATTTATGTTCTTCAAGAATTATTCGGTAAATTTAGCGAAGATTTTATTGAAGATATTCATAACGCAAAAGACGAAAACCAAATACTAAATATTTTAATTAATTCATAAGGCGTGAAATTATGAGTACAATCACAGCTCAAGCTAGTAATAATAGCGATTTCAAAAAAATCCTAAGTACCATGAAAGGTCACCTTTTATTCGGTACTTCTCACATGCTTCCATTTATCGTTGCGGGTGGTGTACTACTGGCGCTGGCGGTAATGGCATCAGGTAAGGGTGCGGTTCCTGCGGACGGTTTATTGGCTGATATTTCTAATATCGGTATTAAAGGTCTGGTGCTGTTCCCAATTATTCTTGGTGGCTTCATCGGTTACTCAATTGCAGACAAACCAGCTCTAGCACCAGCGATGATCTCTTCTGGCATCATGGCTGACATGGGCGGCGGCTTCCTTGGTTGTATCGTAGCGGGCTTCATCGCAGGTGGTGTGGTATTCCAACTTAAGAAGATCCCTCTCTCTGCTAACATGACTGCATTGGGCGCTTACTTCATCTACCCTCTACTAGGTACGCTTATCTCTGCAGGTATCGTTCTATGGGGTATCGGTGAGCCAATCAAGATCTTCATGGCTTCTATGAACGAATTCCTAGCTTCTATGGCTGGCGCTTCTAAAGTGGTTCTAGGTACGATTCTTGGTGGTATGACTGCATTCGATATGGGCGGTCCAATCAACAAAGTAGCAACGCTATTCGCCCAAACTCAAGTTGATACTCAACCATGGCTAATGGGTGGTGTTGGTATCGCAATCTGTACGCCTCCTCTAGGTATGGCACTAGCAACATTCCTATTCAAGAAGAAGTTCACTAAGCAAGAGCAAGAAGCGGGTAAAGCAGCAGCAATCATGGGTTCTATCGGTATCTCTGAAGGTGCTATCCCATTCGCAGCAAACGACCCTGTTCGCGTTCTTCCTTCAATCGTTGCTGGTGGTATCGTTGGCTGTGTGTTCGGCTTCCTAACAGACGTACTACTACACGCACCATGGGGCGGTCTAATCACAGCACCTGTATCAAGCAACATCCCAATGTACGTTGTGGGTATCGCACTAGGCTCACTAACAACAGCAGTTATCGTTGGCTTCTGGAAACCAGTAGCTGAAGAAGAAGCAGAAGACGAAATCGTTGAAGCAGCACCTGCACAAGCTCAAGCGGCTCCAGCAGCAGGCGAAGGCGAGTACGACATCGTAGCAGTAACATGTTGCCCATCTGGCGTAGCACACACATTCATGGCAGCAAAAGCACTAGAGAAGGCAGGTGCGGCAGCAGGTCTGAAAATCAAAGTAGAAACTCAAGGTCAAAACGGTATCCAGAACCGCATCACTGACCTAGATGTAGCAAACGCGAAGCTGGTTATTCTAGCTCACGATATCCAAGTAAAAGACGCTCACCGCTTTGCAAAAGCAAACGTTGTTGAGTGTTCAACGAAAGAAGCGATGCGTAACGCAGCGACTCTTGTGAAAGCTTAAACCTTAAGCTCCTCCCCCCTAAGAGCCCTTTCCCCCAAAGGGCTCTATTTCAAGTTTTTAAGTTTTAGTAATACCCCTGATTTTTTTTAATTATATAACCATACAATTTACAAGGCTTTAAAAATGAAATTCAAACCTTCCCTACTCGCTTGCGCAGTTCTCAGTGATCTAGTCGGTCTGACTGGCTGTAACGACGACACAACCAACATTTATGAAGGCGGTGACACCAACCCTGCACTGCCGGATATTCCTGACGGCGGCAAGCCAGTATGTCCTCCAGTTGGCGATGGCGACTGCGATGACAAGCCAAACCCAGAAACACCTGAAATCGACATGGGCGTTCACATCCCAGTAGATTTCGCCGATATGGACGTAACACGCTACGTCAACCCATTCATCGGCACAGGTAACCTAGGCAACACCTACCCTGGTGCAACCACACCACACGGCATGGTGCAGCTTTCTCCAAACAACGGTTCTAACGGCTGGGAATACATTTCAGGCTACTACTACCACGACGCACGTACTTCCGGTTTCTCTCATACCCACCTTTCCGGAGCAGGTGCTGGCGACTTGAACGACATTCTCGTCATGCCAATCAACTCGCGTTCGGATTACATGATTGATGAAGGTTCGGCAACGCTAAACCTAGAAGCGTCTCGCTTCCAACATCGTGACGAGCAAGCGACGGCAGGCTACTACAAAGTCGATCTATTGGATTACGACATCAAAGCTGAGTTAACGGCGTCTGATCGCGTTGGTGTACACCGCTACACCTTCCCTCGTGATGAGAAGTCAGAAATCATCGTGAACACTGGCTTCAAAATTAACTGGGACTACACCTCAGATTCTTACTTGAAATGGGACAAAGACAATAACCGTCTTGAAGGTCACCGTTTCTCTGACGGCTGGGCACCAAGCCAAAAAGAATTCTTCGTGATGGAATTCGACCAGCCAATCAAAAACGTTCGCTTTGCTTACTACGATAAAGAGCAAGGTCGTTACATGGACGTGCCAGAAGGCATTACGGAGATCGGTAACGAGACACGCGGCAAGTACCAATACGCGCGCGCTTAAGTAGAGTTCGACACATCCAAAGACGGCTTAACGGTTGAAGCGAAATTAGCGCTATCAAACGTTGAGATCGGCGAGAACGGCAAGTCAGGTGCTTCTCTTAACATGACAGAAGTTGCGGGCATGAACTTCGACCAAGTACGCGAAGCGGCAACCAAGAAATGGGAAGACGAACTCGGCAAGATCCAAGTCTCTGGCGACGAAGATTACAAACAGACGTTCTACACGGCGATGTACCACTCGTACCTAGGTCAAACCATTCACTCTGACTTAGATGGTCACTACCGCCAAGTTCACCAAGGTCGTAACGCTTACCCAGATGGCAACACACCTTGGGGCGTGCGACGTGAGGT
>NZ_JAHGAH010000218.1:0-13589 GCF_030248475.1 Vibrio sp. D173a | reverse complement strand
AAGTCACTTGGGTATATATTTTTTGTTTCAACGAACCTATTTTATAGGAAACAAAAAGCTGGTCACTCGTTCAAACAAGTGATGGGATGAATGCGAGACACAGTAAAAGATTTAAACCAGTTTCGGGCTTTTGTGATTCAAGGCGAAAATTTGAAGAAAATCACGGCAAAGAGTGATTTTCATGGTCCCCTTTCTCTTCTTAAATACACAACATACTGCGAATGATTCTGTGTGCTTCTGCTAAGTCGTCGAGACTACCAGATGCAATCACTTCTAGTGGTTTTCTGCCTTCAAAGAACACGCTTTTACTTACGCTGTTCATAAAGGTTTTGCGCGCTTCTGGTTGACGAAAAAGAAGCTGTAAACACTCCTCAATTGCTAAGATATGCTGCTCACGTTGCCTCGCTTCTTGTTCATCCATATTGCTTGGTAGTATTTTGGCGATTTGGTTCTTATTCGCGCCCCAACCAATCAGAGTTTGATCTGTTTTTTCTGAGTTCATAGTAGACTCCCAACTAAGTTGAAAAAGCCGATTTCCTTGTTCAGAAGAATTTAGTAATGACCGATTTTGATCGAAGGTTCTTCAAAGATAAACGTGAGTCGCTCCGCGTAATTGTCTAGCTCAGCTTCACGCTCATTTTCCGTTTTTCTTGCTGGGCCAAACACCTTATGCGGTCTAAGCACAGAAAAACCATTGAACTCAAATACACCGCGATGAATTGGGCGAAGAATCGCATCTAAATCACCATTCCAACCATCTTTAACATACGCCTCTTCTGGACCACCAATGGTGACACTAACCATGGCTTTTTTGCCTTTGTAAACGCCATTTTCATAGAAGCGACCGCCGCCATAAGTGCGCCCCATTGCAAACACACGATCCACCCAACCTTTGAGCATAGCTGGCATCCCAAACCACCAAAGTGGGAACTGGAAGATCACCAGATCACACCATTCGAGCTTTTGAATTTCAGCCTCAATCTCGGGGGCGAAACCATCGTTATCGGTCGCGTACATCTCTTCTAACTGCTGTTTGAAGAACTCTGGATCGTTAGCCGTAGTGAAGTTATGGCGACCTGAAACAGGATCAAAGTTCATCGCGTGTAAGTTCGATGTTTTGACCTTATGCGCTGCACCTTCTAGAGCTTCGATCGCCTTTTGGAACATTGCGCTGTTAAAGCTCTTCGGCTCTGGGTGCGAATAAACAATAAGTACATTCATTATTTTCTCTCCAATAATTCAACAATCTCGACGTGGTGGTATTCTTTAGCGAGCTCGAGTTGGATTACGCCTGTACCCTACTCAATTAATCTAACAAACTGCTCATAGTGATTATCGACAAGACTTTGGTGCAATACTGGTAAGTTCATAATAACCTCGTTGCTACTTCGTTTTTCTTCAATAGCGAAAGTATTGAACAAAATTTTATTACCCGCTAGATTGCAAATAGTTACCTTTAAGGTGAGTAAACATTCATGAAATCACTTCCACCCCAACTTCCTATCTTCATTCAAGTTGCTAAAAACGGCAGCTTTGCCAAAGCCGCTCGTGCGCAGTGGGTATCTGCACAGCCATAAACCAAGATTCACGCTTGATTACTCGTCCTTTACTTACTCTAGACGTCGGTATCTACGCCTCTCCCGATTATTTGCAAAAGTACGGCGAACCGAAGAGCATAGAGACGTTAAGCCATCACAAATGTTTGCCTGTTCGCTCACTCACAACCGGACGTTTCCGTTACTGGCGAATCAATGAAGGGGCAACGCAAAGCTCTATGAGCTTAGTGTTCATCTGATCATGAATAACTTCGCCGCAGCGAAACAAGCCGTTCTGGCTGGACCGGGGATCGCCATGCTAGGCAGTTGGTTATTTAAAGAAGAATTGCGCCAGCAGACCATCGTCCCTATCTTGCAGCCTTATTGGGGAGAACCTGTCACCATCTGGGTCTATTATTCTTCAAGGCAGTACTTACCCAATCGAGTTCGTTTGCTTATAAACTACTTGATCGAAAACATACACCGTGTTGCCTAAGGAAGGATGTCATTAAACGCGATGAGAATCCTTGAACACTCGCCTTGCACTGACTACAATGGCGCACTTTTTCTAATGACTTCAAGGTCACACAAAATGACAGATACAGCTAAACCAGCTCTACCAGATCGCCTAGCGGGTAACCCACGTAGCCCATTCTTCATCAAAGAATGCTTCGAGCACCAAATCGGTATTCGTATAAACGGCCAAGAGCGTACTGACGTAGAAGAATACTGCATCAGCGAAGGTTGGGTAAAAATTGCTTCTCCTAAAGCAAAAGACCGTTTCGGTAACCCAATGCTTATCAAGCTAAAAGGCGAAGTTGAAGCGTACTACGTGTAAGCCGTCCTCAATTCAAGAAAAAGCCCAACGCTTTAAATGCGTTGGGCTTTTTTTGTCCTTTTACTGAGGTGCGTGTTGCGCCCCAATGTAAGCCACGAACACCCGTTAGTTCGCTAACTCGAGCAGTTTTACTGAGCTGTCTACGTTGCAGTAACCAAAGCTTAGCGCTGCCATAAATGCGGCATGCACTTGCTTGGCTGGTACTTTCACGCCATCAAATTCTAAGTCTAGCGTCGCACAAGCGTCGTGAGCGACGTGACATTCATACCCTAAATCTACGGCGGCACGTGAGACTGCATCAATACACATGTGGCTCATCGCTCCAACGATCACCAACCTCGTGACATTCTCATCATCAAGAATGGCTTTCAAATCCGTATCTCGAAAGCTGTTGATTTGATGCTTTAGCACCACAGCCTCACCTTCGATAGGTGCGACACTTGAGTGAATTTGCGCACCTTCAGAATTAGGTAGGAAGAACGGCGCTTCCTCTGTTGGAAACTCGTGTCTTACGTGCACAACGGGTAACCCTTTTTGGCGAAATGCTTCAAGCAGTTGTGCTGCGTTCTCTGCCGCCTCTTCTGTGCCTGACAGTGGCCATTTTGCACCTGAGTAGCTTGGGTAGTAGTCGTTTTGAAAATCAATCAATAACAATGCAGTTTTAGACATTCTTCTCTCTCTTTGTTTTGTCTGTGGCTGATGGGTGTATTGTGCCGATGATTCGCCGCACACACCCATGGCAAAAATGACATAAAACAAGCCAAAAGCGACAAAGTGAGATTTAAGCCGATATTATGCTTCTAACCAGAAAGAAAACTTATGTCCTTATCAATCCACTTAGCCAGCTATGCAGTACAAGTTGTTAAGAAATCGATGTAAATCTCTGTTTTTATCTGATTGTTGTCTAAAGTTTTTATAGAACTTACTCAAATAGCCGCTGCCAAAAGAAACGACATCTTTTGATTGTAAGGAGAGGAAATGGAAAGCCCACTTGTCACACTCAAACACGCCAGTAAAAGCTTTGTCGATGGCAAAGAGACACATCGCGTGTTGGAAGGGGTCGACTTTACGTTGAACACAGGAGCGAGTGTTGCACTGACGGGCGCAAGTGGTAGCGGCAAAAGTACCTTACTCAATCTCATCGCTGGCTTTGAGCCACTTTCCGATGGTGAGTTGTGGCTAGACGGCGATAACACGGCGGCTTGGAAAGACCCACAATGGAGCCGATTTCGCCACCAAAAACTCGGCGTTACTTTTCAGCAATTCAACCTCTTAACGCCTCTTGACGTGAAGCAAAACATCGCCTTCCCTCTGCATTTGAATCAACAGAAATGGGATAACTGGTGCGATTACCTGGTCGAAACGCTGGGCATCAGCCAACTTCTCGACAGGCATGTTTCTGCTCTTTCAGGCGGTCAACAACAACGCGTCGCTATTGCCCGTGCACTTGCCCACAAACCCAAACTTCTGCTTGCCGATGAGCCCACAGGCAACCTTGACCAAAAAGCAGGCTTAGAAGTGATGAAACTGCTCAGTGAAGTCACCACCCAAGGCAATACCGCCGTGCTCTTGGTGACACATAGCCCTGAGTGTGCCGAGTTTATGCAAACCCCGTTACGCTTAAAAGATGGGCGTTTGAAGGATGGGAGTTTAAAAGATGGGCGTTTACAAAACGGACTGGCGCAAAATCAGCACGATATAAATGAGCAACATCATGAAGCAAGCTAAGCTATCAAACACCAGATTCACTCATACCCGACTCGCCCTGAATCTGTTTGTAGCGCACTATCGGCAGGCGCCACTGCAAGCCGCCGCAATTCTGATCGGTATCGTGCTGGCTGTGACCTTGTTTGTTGCGGTACAAGCCATCAACCTTAATGCCAAGCGCAGTTATGCGGAGTCTACCGAGCAGCTTAGCGCACAAGCTCAGAACTTAATTATTCCACCAGCAGGGCAACACTATCTGTCCGAATCGCTCTACTTCACCCTTAGACAAAACGGACTCAGTGCAGCGCTACCAGTAATCGAAGGGCGAGTGAGAGATGAACAAGGGCGTCGCTGGTCAGTACAAGGCAGCGAGTTGATTGCCGCTATCTCTTCGCGTTCTCGGTATTTTGCAAACGTAAAGTCATCAGAAAACCAACAGAACGTCTCTTTGTTCGACAATGCTTTGCCTTTGCCTGAGCTTTTGGCTGGCAAGCCAATCGTGATGATGAGTCAATCTCAACATCAAAATCTAGGAGAGGCGGAAACCCTAACTCTGGACGACATTCCAACCCAAGTGGTGGTGCTACCCGACGAATGGCAGTTAGGTAGCCGAATGTTGATGGACATTGGCTTTGCCCAGCAACTGCTCAACAAACAGGGACAGCTCAGTTACATTGCGGTTTTCCATTCGGGTGATAAAGGGAATAAAGACACGCAAGCAAATTGGCAAAGCATCATTGGTGAACAAGGACAATGGATTTCCAATAATCAAAGTACAGACCTTGGCTCGCTGACCGACAGCTTTCACCTCAATCTCACAGCAATGAGCTTACTTGCCTTTTTAGTCGGGCTGTTCATTGCCTACAACGGCGTAAAATACAGTTTGCTGAAACGCAATCGTCTGTTAGTACAAATCCAACAGGCAGGTGTTGCGCCGAGCATTGTGTTCTCTGCGCTGTTAGTTGAACTCACTATTCTCGTTACCATCGGTGCTTCCCTCGGTTTTGTATTGGGCATGCAGCTCAGCCATTGGTTACACCCGACCGTGGCACTAACGCTTGAACAACTTTACGGCGCGACACTGCTGCCCGGCACTTGGCAGTGGCAATGGTGGGCGCAAGCATTGCTGCTCACGTTAGCCGCAACCCTATTGGCATGTTGGCAGCACTTTAAACAGCGAGTGCGCCAACCGCTCTCCTCTCATGGTGGATTTTATCAAGCACCTGAAGCCTCTAACGAAAACCAATTGTTCGTGATAGGTGCTGCGTTGACGACTCTCGCACTCGCAGGGTTATGGCTGAGTGAGCATCACCGCTTCACCATGGCGTGGCTCGGCGTGCTTGTAGTGTCGATTCCTTTGTACCTACCCAAAACACTCAGCGTCTTAGCCAATTGGTGTGAGAAGCGCACCAATTCCGGTTTGATGCGGTATCTGTTTGCTGAGCTGCGCGAGCTGATTTCTCCGCTTTCTCTCGCCATGATGGCACTGCTACTCGCCGTTACTGCCAATATGGGGATGAACACGCTAGTGGGAAGCTTTGAATCCACCCTAAAACAGTGGTTAGAACAAAGGCTACACGCCGATATTTACGTTAGCCCTGCCCAAGGAGAAATCGTTGATGTAGAGCGCGCATTAGGACAGTTCGACAATGTTGAGACCGTCTACAAGCAATACTACGTCGACGATAACCTGCAAGGTTTACCGATTTTGCTTGGCACCAAAGACAAAGACACCTTAGAGCAAACCATGGTGTTCAAATCGCATTTAGAGAACTTCTGGTCACGTTTTTACCAAGGTGAGTTAGTCGCTATCAGTGAACCAACCGCGGTCAAACTGGGTTTATCATTGGGTAGCGAGCTCACGCTTCATGCCATTCCAAATAACAACCTACTTGTGGGTGCGGTATTCCATGATTACGGCTCACCCAACGGTGAAGTCTTATTAGCACCCAAATTATGGCAAGAGAGCGGATTTACCGACTTGCCAACAAGCCTCGGCATTAAAGTTTCAGGTGACCCACAAATCGTCTACGAGCAACTGCGCGAACAATTGAATCTGCATCCAAGTCAGCTCTACGATCAGGCGCAAATCAAATCCATCGCGTTGGATATATTCTCGCAGACCTTCGCCATTACGCGCGCACTCAACGGCGTGACGTTGATGGTCGCGGTGATTGGTTTGTTCAGTGCTTGCTTCATGTTGCTCGACGCGCGCAAAGCCGCCATTGCAAGGCTGTATGCACTTGGTGTTAGTCGGCGCAAATTAATGACCATGGTGGTCGGACAGATCGTCGCTTTGGTCAGTTTTACTCTGGTTATCGCCCTGCCCCTCGGAGCCATGGTGGGTTATGTGCTGACAGACATCGTCACCTTGCGCGCTTTTGGTTGGAGCTTAAATTATCTGTGGAATTGGAGTGACGCCCTCAGCATTGCTGCAATCACCATCTTGGTGGCAGTGATCGCAACCTTGATTCCGCTGTGGCGATTGGTCAGTAAGCCTGTCGTGTCCAGTTTGCAAAGCGAGGTGTTGTGATGGTTCGATTGGCAAGCAAACTTACTCTGCTCATAAGCAGTTTATTCCTGTTCGGTTGTGAAGATGCCCAACAAAAAAATATGGGCACGCAAAATATGGGCACGTTGCTGGGCAGTGGAGATATGCAAAGCGAGAGCAACCCATTCACACCCGTGGAAAACGGTGTCGAACTGACCTTCCCAGCAGACCATCAAGCACACCCGAACTTTCGTCATGAATGGTGGTACTTAACCGCCAACTTAATCGATGAAGACGGCAACCCACTTGGCGTTCAATGGACACAATTTCGCTTTGCCGCTGCGCCGCCGTCACCACCACCGCCAAGGGGCGAAGATGACGTGAAGAAAACCGAGTGGCAAACCAAGCAAATCTACATGGCGCACAGCGCGGTCACTACAACGGACAAACACTACGCAGATGAAAAATGGTCACGCGAACAAGTATCTCTAGCCGGCGTCGACACTTCACCATTTCGAGTTTATCTCGATGATTGGCAGTGGACCTCTTCAACCAACGACCTCTTCCCTGCCACGCTAACTGCCAATTCAGAGCAGTTTGGCTACTCACTCAAACTGACCAGCAGCGCACCGTATCAAAAGCAAGGCGAACAAGGTTACAGCACCAAAAGTGCCGATGGTCAGGTGGCTTCGTATTACTACAGCCAACCGTTTATTGATGTCTCCGGTGAAGTTACGATCGACGGCAAGACCCATCAAGTATCCGGCAAAGGTTGGATAGACCGAGAGTGGAGCTCGCAGTTCTTGCTCGATTCACAACAGGGCTGGGACTGGTTTGCTCTAAGGTTGAGTGACGAAACCAGCTTGGTAGTGTTCCAATTGCGGGATTCCAAAACCGGAGCAGCCAGTTACGCCAGCGCAAAGCGGATGCAGCAAGATGGCTCTGGCATCGCCATTTCTCAAAAAGACATTCAGTTAAAGGCAACCAATCAAACAGAAATCCAAGGGCGAAAGTATCCAACCCAGTGGCAAGTGTCGATTCCAAATCAGCAAATTGAGCTTACCGTTTCTGCTCTCAACCCGAACGCGAAAATGCCGCTTTCTGTGCCTTATTGGGAAGGCCCAATACGTATTGAGGGCTCTCATTCTGGGACTGGCTACATGGAACTCACTGGCTATTAGTCAAAATAAAAGCCGTGCACGATATAAGTCATTCGATTAATAATAAAGCCATTATCTCCACGAACGGTTGAAACTTCATGAGCAACATCACTCTGCCTATTCCAAAATTACAGCTCATTTTAGGAGAGCCGTTCAGAGCGCTCGAGTTTTCAGGCATACAAGAAGCACCGTTTATCGAGCCTCATCGTCACGAGTACTGGGAAATCGTGTGGTGTTTGGATAATAGCGGAACGCAGAGCATCGATTTCATCGAATACCAAAACCGCCGCGGCCGTTTATTTACCATTTCACCGGGGCAGGTTCACCATTCTGAGTTTATGGGCAAAAGCGTTCGCATGTTGATCTTCAGCCCCGGCTTCGCTGAAACTAATCCACGCAGCACGCAACTGGTGAATAGCGTATTTTCTACGATTGATCGTCCACCGTACCTTGATTGCAACGAAGAGGGTCTTCCCTACCTAGAATCGATTTACACACTGCTCCAAGAAGAATGCGAACGAGAGGCGTGCGACTGGGATCTTGTAGAATCACTCCTCAACAGTTTTCTACGCTATGCATTGCGCTTTTCTAAAAAGCCATTCCAAAAAGGGGAGCAGAAAGATGCTCGCATTGTTCAATTGATCGAATTGATTGAACTGCATTATCGCGAACAAAAGAAATGCCAGTTCTACTCCGATGCCTTAGCGCTCACAAGCAAACGTCTAAACGAATTAGTGAAAGCCGACAGAGACAAGACGGTCACGCAACTGATTCATGACCGAATCATATTAGAAGCGAATCGAGAGCTGGTGTTTTCGACGAAAACCGTCAAGACCATAGCCTTTGAATTGGGCTTTGATGACCCTGCTTATTTCAGCCGTTTCTATCGAAAGCAAAAGGGCGAAACGCCTGCAGAATTTCGCCATCGATGTTTAGATAGTACAATATAAAGGGCGGATAATCCCTTTTATCCACGTTTAAATGTACCAATAATACCCGAAAATAAATTCATCACATTCGGGTATTTTTCTATTCCATGGCTATCAACCTAAACACTGATCCTATTTCAAAATCCTTTTATCAGTATCTATGGCCAGCGCTGACTGGCATGTTAATAAAATCCTTGTTCATAATGGGCGATACACTCATCGTCGGGATGGGCATCGGATCCGATGGAGTCGGGGCAATGGCATTAATTGTTGCGCCATTCTCCATTTTTACCGCCATTGCAATGATGGTTGGAATTGGTGGCGCCGCTAAAATGTCGATAGAAATTGGCAAAGGAAAATCCAGAGCCAGCCAAATCTGGTTTAGTCAATCAATCTTGCTCACAGCGCTGCTTTCGAGCATAACGGTTGGAGTTGGCATAGTCTGGCTAGATGAAATCATTGCATCAATTGGAGCCACAGGCTCTATAGCGAAACATGCTCACGATTATATGTCTGCAATGCTACCTTTTTCGTCGTCTACTCACTCGCTTGGGTTTTATCCTGCTTTGTACGCAACGATACAAACCCTAAACTGGCCACTTATGCCATGTCTTTTGGTGCGATAGCTAACCTAGCATGCGATTATTTTTTCATCATAAAAATGGGCATGGGAATGGCAGGGGCAGCCTATGGAACGGCAGTCGCACAAACACTAATTGCATTAATTTTGATCACTCATCTCGCCAGAGAGAAAGGCACGTTGAGGCTTAATTTAAAAGGCATCGGATTAAGTAAAGCGAAAGAAATTTTAACTATAGGTACACCGACTTTCTTTCTTGAACTCACATCAGCAATGACCATTATTTTGTTCAATTATGTCCTACTAAACCAGTTCGGTGAGGGCTACATTATCGCCTACGGTTTGACCACAAACGTTGGTATATTTGCCCTATTTGTCATGGTAGGCATCGCACAAGCATGTCAGCCAATCCTCAGCTTTAATCACGGAGCAGGGCGACCAGAACGCATTGACGAGATTCTAAAACTGGGGGTGAAAGCAGCCATGGGCAACGGTACGGTCTTTCTGTTAGGTATCTGGCTGTCGGCGCCACTGATTGCCTCGATTTACTTAGGTAATGCGAATGACTTAATCCCAATCGCCGCAAGCGCGCTGACGTTCTACTTCTTCGGCGTCCCTTTGATGGGGTTAAACATGGTGATTGCCAACCTGTTCCAAGCCATTGCCAAACCAAAACAAGCGACGCTTATTTCCTTATGTCGAGGGTTTGTGTTTGTTGCGCTAGGTGTATTGCTACTGCCTAAGTTTTTCCCGCAAGACGGCATTTGGGCAAGCATTGTCTTTGCAGAAACGCTCACCGCGGTGATCAGTTTGAGCATGTTGCTAAACTACAAACGTAAAGCCCTTTTACCCGCCTATTCTTGATATTAAATAAATCGGGCCTACAGACTTGCTGTAGGCCCGAATACATTGAGCAGAGCGCTTATTTAGTTACGTTCATCGAAAACAAAGTTGCCCACGACACTAAAGTGATCCGAGAGGTGCCACTCTCCCCATGTGTCTTCAGTGACTCGCTGTCTCAACTTAACGGTGTTGGTGTTTTCAAAAGCCCTGCGATGCTCAGAACTTACCAATACATAATCAAGGTACTCAGACTTTTCGCCACCAGAATAATTAGCCGATGCGTAAGCGTTGATCTTCGGCTCAAAGGTTGCTGGCGTGTAGCCCAAGTAAGCCGGAGGATCGACCTCAAGCGTTGCCAGCATCAGCAGGTACTCCATAAAGTCACTGTTTTTATCGATGTTGAAATCGCCAGCATAAATAACCGCCTCGTCAGCAGGAATCTGCTTGGTCAACATAAAGGTTCGCAATAAGCCAAGTTGCAAGCGACGTAACCGTTTTGCCTCTCGGGTATCAAAAGAGGCGAGGTGGGTGTTGAAGATATGGTATATCTCGCCGTTCTTATCGATTTTGGTGTATACAATCCCCTTATCCGCATAACAGTCTGTCCCTGAGCAATGATCAAAAACCAAAGCATCCGATTCTAAAATTGGGTATCGGCTCAAGGTCACCACACCACCATCGTACATTGCATTGCTATCGCCCCCAACCACGTCAGTTCGGTAAGGATACTCATCACTCAAAGCGTCAAACATCGGCTCTCTGTAGCTCGAAAATGCCTCTTGCAGCGCTAGCACATCGTAGCCAGACAGATTGTGCTCCATCATGGCTGCGCGGGCAGCGATGTCTGAAGAAACAGAAAGGATCATCCACAGATTATAAGTCGCGACTTGTAAGACATGCTCTCGATACTCCATGTCTGCAATGTCATGCTCGGCTATCACAAACTCAACGTCATCGAAACCAGAGGTATAAACGGCCTTTGCTCCAAACTCCGCATGACGACCATCGCCACGATTCACTTCCGTTACGTACGGGTCATAGTCACCTTTCAGTACAAGCCTTTTATATCCGTAAGATAGCGTCGTGCCTGCACCATGCCCAGCCAAACGAAGCTGTGCAATAGGTGTCTCTCTTTCTTCGACCCAGCCACCGTCTTGCCCATTTTGGCGATCTACATGCATGTAGTAGTCATAGGTCGCACCATTTACGATGCCGTAGTAACGGTTAAAGTCCGCCACCTTTACGCGCTCATACGGCAGGATAATGACTTGCTCGGAGGGCGCACGATACTGGTAACCATTTTCGACAGGCTCCGTGGTATCGACGACGAAATTCACACGTATTGCTTCACTAGTGCGGTTTATGTAATAAACAGAAGTAGCCAGTGCTTGGAACGTCATTGCCCACAACAAAGTGGCAATAGTCAATGTTCTCATCATTAATATTCCTTATTAGTTGTTACACATAGACTTACGAGTTCAAACTAAACCCAATATGCAACCAAGCGCAAAACAAAAGAAATAGAAATGTGCGATGTAATTTAATTGTGAATTAATTGTTATATTTATGTAATTTTCTTTCAGATTATGACCAGTTAATAACCCAATTAAAGCGATGCTCTCCTAAGTATCAGAAGCACGAAATATTGAGGGCCGCCAAATCCTCTCAATCACTACCATCCATAAACCCGACAGTGATAAACTCAGGTTCTATTTCATTCTGTGATTAAAAGGAAATGCGATGAACCCGATTATTGCGCTGCTAAAAGAGAACAACATCAGCGATGAGCAAATCAACGAGATTTTTCAGACTCTGACGCAAAACCCTCTAGCGGCAATGGCAACAATCAGCCAACTAGGCTTGCCACAAGACAAGCTACAAATGCTTATGGCGCAAGTGATGCAAAACCCTGCGCTAATCAAAGAAGCGGCAGACGAATTGGGATTGGATTTCTCAAAGGTTGAAGAAGCAAAAGAGAAGCTTCAAAGCCAAAACCAAGGCAACTAAGCCTTTGCCATTTAGCGCTGAATATAGAAAAGGCCGTTAACCCGAGCATGTGGGTTAACGGCCTTTTTTGTTGGGATGGCCTCCCACTCACACGCTTACTCATTCAAACATCCCCCTAACGCTGTTTATCTTTTAATCCAAATACTTAGAACACAAATTAATACATCGTCATTTTCGTGATCCTACTTCGCGTTTTGACCATACGTATTTAATCACTCGGTTGAGTTGGGATTCATTTCACAGATTATTCATGAACCGGACCTAGACTGACCCCATACATCGACTTTGTTCGAACTATAAAAACGCGAAACACTAGGTAATACAGCACCTCTAGGATACCCCATGAAGAAGAACTTACTTGCCATTGCTCTTGGTAGCGTGATTGCGCTGACGGCTGCCCCATACTCTATCGCGGCTAACGATGCTGCTGTCCAATCTTCCGCCGACTACTCACAGATCGTCACTAAACGTCAGGTTGTCGACCAACTTCTCAACGACGCCGTACAGGCATTCAAATCCCCTGCGCGTATCTCGCATGCGGGTTTTACCGCCAAAATGCCCAGCAACATGGAGATTGTTACCGACCGCCTACTAGAAGCCTACAAACTTGAGCCGTACCGCACTGATCTACTGATTTCTGCCGCCAACGCGCAGATCTACAACAAGAATGCGGACCGCGCGATTGAATTGTTTGAACAAGCCCTTTCTGTTGCGCCAGACGATGTGGATTTGCACGCTTACTTAGCGGTATGGCAACGCTTTGAGGGCAACCAAGCGGAATCAGCGAAACACATGGCGACGCTCACGAAGCTCAATGCAGGTAAAGCGGCAGACATCCAACGCATCTTCGACACCGTAGACCGCGTACTTGCAACACCACTAAAAGAGAAAGCCGACAAAGGCAAATTGGATGACAAAGGTGCAATCGTCACTTTGGGATACGCGCTGAACCCAGATGGTTCAATGCATCAAATCTTGGTTGAGCGTTTGGAAACCACGCTAGCCATAGCGAAAGCAAACCCAGACGCGTTGATCGTGTTGACGGGCGGCGTACCAAAGAACCACAAAACCGAAGGCAAGTTAATGGCAGATTGGCTGATTGAAAAAGGCATCAGCAAAGATCGCATCATTGAAGAAAACTACGCCACCAGCACGGTAGGTAACGCCCTATTCAGCAGCTACGCATTGGCACGTCATAACATCAAACACGCGACCATCATAAGCTCAGCGAGTCACGTGCGCCGAGGTCAAACCTTGTTTGAAATCGCAAGCTGGCAAACTGGCCCACAAGGCATCACTTTCGACACCGTAAGCTACCCAGACAAGCCACTGAAAGACTTAGCCAAAGCCAGCGATGGCGAACTGCTTGGTATCTACCGCGATGCACTGCGTACCTACGGCATGTGGAGCTACCGCTCTTACCCGCTAGAGTCGCGTTAAGAATTCTCGACTCATACCGATCAAAAAAAGCCTGCGTACTTGCCTGTCTCTTATACACA